>JADKJP010000003.1:0-300000 GCA_016720935.1 Bacteroidota bacterium | reverse complement strand
GAGAAGGTAAAGAAGAATGCAACAAGTAAAGCGAAGAAAAAAAGCAGTTAAAAATTTTACTCAAATCAGTATGGATTGATTTCCTGACCTGACAGTTTTCAGTTCATTGATTATTCGGATATTTGCAGCCTAAATCAAATTTCAATGAAAAAGGCGCTGAATTACTTTTTACAGGGACTTCTCTTTGTGGTTCCTATAACCGTCACTTTGTGGGTTCTTTTCCGGACCATCCTCTGGGTGGATAGTTTATTGCCTTTCCAGGTTCCTATCAAAATACCCGGAATTCCCAAGCTTGAGATCCCCGGTTTGGGACTGCTCACCATTTTTGTGGTTGTTGCCCTCATTGGTTATCTCAGTGTACGCTATATCCGGAATCCATTGTTCTCTTATATCGAGCGGTTGATTGTTAAAGCCCCGCTTGTAAAACTAATCTATGGTTCTGTAAAGGACCTTGTGGAAGCTTTCGTTGGTGAAAAAAGAAGATTCAATAAACCGGTATTGGTCAGACTGGAAAAAGACAGCGATATCAACCGTATCGGCTTCATCACACAGGAAGATTTATCTGAAATAGGTTTGGGGAAAGACAAAGTTGCTGTTTACCTTCCCTTTTCCTATAGTTTCGCAGGGGAATTGATTGTATTGCCGAGGGAAAACATCAGCCCGGTAAATGCTTCAGGAACGGATATGATGAAATTTATTATTTCCGGAGGTGTGACGGAAATTAAAGACGGAAAAGTTCACGATTGATGTTTCCGGTATTTGGGATAGTTTTATCAGCTGTCTCCAATTGCTTCTGTAAATTTATATAGACTGAAATTTTATAAAAGAAATCACATTTCTGTTTTCCAATGGCTATCAGAAGAATTTTTAAGCAGGATGAATTCCGCGAAATTGGATTCGGCAACAAGGTTGTTGAATCCAATCAGCGTTTGATGAACAAAGACGGCAGCAGCAATGTGCGTCGGAAAGGATTACCTTTTTTTCAGTCTGTAAGTATTTACCAGACACTGATCACCATGCCCTGGTGGAAATTCAATCTGCTGGTTTTCTTTTTTTACATCACTGTAAATCTGATTTTCGCTTTATTGTATTACTTCATTGATCCGAATCACATCAATGGAATGGAGTATACAAGTGAGCTCGAAAAATTCGCGGAAGTATTTTTCTTCAGCGCTCAGTCTCTCACTACAGTGGGCTATGGTCGCCTGAATCCGACAGGTTATTTTAACAGCACACTCGCTTCTGTCGAATCGCTCATTGGTTTATTAGGCTTCGCTCTGGCAACAGGATTACTTTATGGCCGCTTTTCAAGGCCAATTGCAAAAATTCTGTTTAGCAAAAACATGGTGATTGCTCCTTACAAAGGAATCTCCGCACTGATGTTCCGTATCGCCAACAGAACAAAGAGTGAATTGGTAGACATTCAAGCTAGTGTTATTCTATCGTATGTTATCGAAGAGAATGGAAAGTCTGTAAGAAAATTCAGCAACCTGAAACTGGAACTCACCAAAGTGAATCTTTTATCCATGTCCTGGACCACCGTACATCCCATAGACGAAGAAAGTCCGATGTACGGATGGAAAGAAGAAGATTTCAGGAAAAATGATCTGGAAGTACTTGCACTTTTACAGGCATACGAAGAGACATTTTCTCAGACTGTCCATACACGCACTTCCTACACGAATGAAGAATTGCGTTACGGTGCGAAATTTATTTCCATGATGGAAGCCGGACCAAATGGTTCAGTGATTCTCGCCTTCGACAAAATGGATTCGTTCACAAAAGTCAATCTGGAGGAGGAAATGATCCGCACCGCGTAAATTGCAAAAGGTTCTGGAATTAAACCTTTGGGATACAATTCACGTATGCAGTTCTGATCTTCCCGGAACTCCATTATTCTCCATCATTTCTGTTCAAAAATCCGGTAATTCTGCATTTTGAAAAAGCAACTCTTCTCCATTCTGAAATACATCCTCCTGCTGGTTCTCGGGATCGGTATGTTATGGCTGGCCTTTCGGGGAGTTGATCTCAACAGGATTCTGGAAGAAATCAGTGATGTGAACTGGCTTTGGCTCAGCGCTTCTATTGGCGTTTCTCTCATCGCCTTCCTCAGTCGGGCGCATCGCTGGAACATGCTCATTCGTCCGACAGGTTATTCGCCAAAACTCAGCAACACTTCCTATTCCCTCATGGTTGGATACCTCGCCAATCTTGCGTTTCCACGCTTAGGTGAAGTGACACGCTGCGGTTCATTGAATCGTATAGAAAAAGTACCGTTCGATGTTCTGCTCGGAACAGTCATTGTTGAACGAGCGCTGGATGTAATTTGTCTCCTCTTGTGTATTGTGATGACTGCTGTTATCGAATTCGAAAGACTGGGAGATTTTTTGAATCAGAATATTTTCGATCCACTCAAACAAAAAGCAGCGATGATGCTGGGCTCACCACTCTTTTACATTGTCGGCGGAATCTTCATCATGGTAGTCTTGATTTTCATTTATTTTCAAAAACAGAAAAAGACCAATCCGGATAAAGTTGGAATCATTCACAAAGCAACGGCATTATTAAAAGGAATCATCGAAGGGCTCCGCTCTGTTCGTAAACTCGAGCATCCCGGCTGGTTCATCTTTCATACAGTGCTGATCTGGTTTATGTATTTCCTGATGTCTTATCTGTGTTTCTTTGCCTTACCGGCTACCCGGGAACTTAGCTGGCATGCAGGATTGTTTGTGTTGGTTGTTGGCGGAATGGGTATGTCGGCACCCGTACAGGGAGGAATCGGCGCATATCACCTTCTGGTTTCGCAGGGATTGCTTTTGTACGGCCTCACCCATGAACATGGACTCGCGTTTGCCACATTGATGCACACCACCCAAACCCTGGTGGTGATAGTTTTCGGAGCCATCTCGTTTGCATTGCTTATTTTTGCACAACGAAAAATAAAAGATGAGCAATCTTGAAATAATTGAGAAGAAGGTCTTTGATCTGAATTCACTAAAGCACTTTCTTGAAGTACACCGTTTTTTTGGAAGAAAAATTGTTTTTACAAACGGCTGCTTCGATATTCTCCATCTTGGTCATGTTGATTATCTGTCCAAAGCCGCTGATCTGGGCGATGTCCTGATCGTTGGTGTCAATACAGATGCTTCGGTCGCCCGTCTCAAAGGGGAGCACCGTCCGATCAATTCCGAAAAACAGCGATCCATGATTCTGGCTTCCCTTCATTTTGTCGACGGGGTCATCCTTTTTGGGGAAGACACTCCACTGGAACTCATCAGGGATGTAAAACCCGATGTCCTTGTCAAAGGCTCAGATTACAAGCCGGAAGACATTGTAGGGGCGGATGTGGTGAAAGCCGGAGGGGGAAAAATCGTCACAATCGACTTTTTACCGGGATTTTCAACCTCTGGAATCGAACAAAAGATCCGTGCCGGGAAAAAATAATTGGCGAAACTTGTGCAGGAATCGGAAAAGAGGTTATCTTTACTAAAAAGAAGTCCATGAAAATCAACCGTTCACTTCTGCTTGCCGCCCTTTTTCCGGCATTCTTTATATTTTCCTCCTGCGAAAAAACAGAAATGTTTAAGTCGGAAAAGACGATAAAGAAACAATTGGTTGGTACCTGGAACAGGATTCCGATTCCAAAAACGCTTCCTGACATGAACTGGATCTTTGAAGACAATGGCACAGTTTATTTACAGCAGTCAGGCAATGAAACGGATACCGGTGCTTATGAAATCAAGACCTCGCTTACCAAAGTTGATCTGAAAATTAAAAACCTGACCCGTTTCGAAGATTATAATGCGACATGGCAAGTTGTACTCCTGGACAACGAAGTACTTGTAATGGCAAACGATCACTCCGGCGCTACCGGAATCAAAGAACTTGATTTTCAAAAACGGAATTGATAATTAAAAGGATTCTTTTTCTGAATTCATTATTATCAAAAATTAGTTCCGAATATTATATCAGCATTTATTATCCTCACAAGAAACGCGATTCATGTAATCGCTTTTTTTATTTTCACCCCGGAAATTCCAGATAGTGGCCAAAGTAAAAACAACATTTTATTGTCAGAATTGTGGAGTGCAATCTCCCAAATGGATTGGACGTTGCCCTTCCTGCGGCGAATGGAATACCTATGTCGAGGAGATTGTTTCGAAAGGTGAAGAAACATCAGCCTGGAAAAAATCTGCCGATAAAAAAGCCAGAGTCGCTCAACCACACCGGCTTGACGATATCAGTATTTCCGATGAACACAGGATCGCGCTTCCGGATAAAGAACTGCACCGGGTACTTGGCGGCGGAATGGTTCCGGGATCATTGGTGCTGATGGGTGGAGAACCAGGAATTGGGAAATCGACATTATTACTTCAGCTTGCTTTGCAGCTGAAGAACAAAACCGTTTTGTATGTGAGTGGAGAAGAAAGCGAACAGCAAATAAAAATGCGCGCGGAACGGCTGAAGATGAAAAGTGATGGCTTCTTCATTCTCACAGAAACAGCCCTCGAAAATGTCTTTCACCAGATTTCCGAAATCAATCCTGCAGTACTGATTGTTGATTCCATTCAAACAATTTTCAGTAACAAAATTGAATCATCCCCCGGAAGTGTTTCACAAATCCGTGAATGTACTTCGGAATTATTACGCTACGCGAAAGAGAGTTCTACTCCTGTTTTTCTGATCGGACACATCACAAAAGATGGTCTGATCGCCGGACCAAAAATCCTTGAACACATGGTGGATACGGTTTTGCAGTTTGAAGGCGACCGGCATCATGTGTATCGGATTCTGCGTGCAGTCAAAAATCGTTTTGGATCAACCGCTGAATTGGGAATTTATGAAATGCAGGGAGCAGGTCTCCGTGAAGTCAGCAATCCTTCTGAAGTATTGATCGCTCAAAGGGAAGAAGCCCTGAGTGGAGTCGCCATCGCCGCAACAATGGAAGGTATCCGTCCTTTGTTGATCGAAACACAGGCACTGGTCAGCTCCGCTGTGTATGGCACACCTCAGCGATCCTCTACAGGTTTTGATTTGAGAAGACTCAGCATGTTGCTCGCTGTACTGGAAAAACGATGCGGATTTCGTCTAGGAGCAAAAGATGTTTTTCTCAATATAGCCGGTGGAATAAAAGTAGAAGATCCGGGAATTGATCTGGCTGTTATCTGTGCCATACTTTCTTCGAATGAAGATATTGCCATTTCTCCAAAGATTGCTTTCGCGGCGGAAGTTGGGCTCAGTGGTGAAATCCGTCCGGTTACCCGTGTGGAAAGTCGTATCAGCGAAGCTGAAAAAATGGGCTTTGAACAAATTGTCATCAGCAAATACAACCTGAAAGGTTTAGACAAAAGCAGGTTTCAGCATATAAAAGTGAATGCTGTTTCCAAAGTGGAAGAAGTGTTCGCTCTGTTATTTGGATAATTTTTATTCGTTAAAAGAAAACCGCCCGGAGTATTCCGGGCTGTTTTCTTTTTTTATTTCTTTTCTATTGAATCAATAAACGAATGCGTTCCGGTTTTTCTTTTCGAAGAACTTCAATGAAGTAAACTCCCCTCGCCCAATTTTCCACATGCAAGGTTTGTGTACGTTCCTGCATCGCATGCACCTCATCGCTGTAAACGACTTGTCCGGATGCATTGTAAATCACATAGCGAATAGCAGATGATGATTTGGGGAATTGCACCACGCTCAGATCATGTGTTGGGTTGGGATACACCAATACACTTCCTGTACCGGAGTTTTCCTGAATATCAGTGGTAATTGTAACTTCAATTGTATCTCCGGAGGTACAACCATTCGTAGCGGTTACTACGACATTGTAAATTCCACTTGCATTCACAGAAATTGCCTGAGTTGTTTCGGTTGTGCTCCACAAATAACCTGAGAAACCGGCACCGGCATCAAGCACCAATGAGAATCCGGTTGTAAGCACTGTATCATTCCCCAGGTTTACAATAGGTACAGAGAGAATTTCTGCGGTGACAGGAACAAATGCGCTTGGACAAACCGAACCTGCATCAGCATAATAAACTGTTGTGGAAGAAAGCACAGGAGTTGTAAATGATGGACCTGTTCCAACAAGATTTCCTCCGCTAAGCGCATCATACCAATAAATGCTTGCAGTATCAGTGGCCATTAGAGTTACTGAACCGCTTCCGCAATTGCTTGCATTGGTTACTACAGGATCCGGATTTATTTCATTTATAAATACAGTGAGCGGAACAACCTGGCTCGGACAAATGCCACCGGCCTGAAGGTAATAAGTTGTGGTTTGTGTCAACTGAGGAGTCGTATAAGTAGATCCCGTTGCAAGTGTGGATCCACCGATCGCGGCATTGTACCAATACACAAGCGCTGTATCAATCGCGGTCAGAGTCACTGAACCCGGACCACAATGAATTGTATCACTTACAACCGGATCAGGTGATACATCGTTAATGATGGCCTGTACAGCAAACATTGGGCTCGGACATACTGTTCCTGCCTGAACATAAAATGTTGTGCTCTGTGTCAGTGATGGTGTTAAGAATGTTGGACCTGTACTGATGATTGTACCGCCTGAGATCACATCGTACCACAATACAGCTGCTGTATCCATTGCAACTAGAGTTACACTACCCGCTCCACAACGACTCGCTCCGGTTATTGTAGGATCTGCCGTGATCGCATTTACAATCGCCTGACCAGCCACAACTGCACTCAGACAAGATCCAGCTCCGGATTGTGTATAATATGTAGTTGTTTGATTGAGTACCGGAGTTGTGAATGTAAGACCTGTCGCAAGCAAATTTCCTCCCGGTGCATCATACCAGCTGACAGGGAATGGACAAACTGCAGTCAGTGTTACAGTACCATCTCCGCATCTGGAACTATCTGCAACTACCGGATCCGACGGAGCAGTGGTGATGATGGCATTGACAGCAATTCGCTGACTCGGACAAATTGTACCTGCTTCGACATAATATGTTGTAGTAACAGTCAATGAAGGTGTTGTGTAAGTGGTTCCGCTTGCAAGCAAATTTCCTCCACTTATTGCATCATACCAATTGATCACAGCAGTATCACTTGCGATCAGGTCGATAGTACCCTGTCCGCAGCGCGCCACATCAGGAGCAACCGGAACTGCAGTAATTGCATTGATAATTGCCTGAGCGGGTATTCTTGAACTAGGACATACACTACCTGCTTCTGCATAATAAGTAACTGTCTGGTTGATCACCGGTGTAGTGAACGTATTACCTGTACTTACCAATGCACCACCTGTGGATGCGTCATACCAGCGAATTGCGGCTGTATCTGTTGCTGTGAGCTGTAAAGAACCGGCACCACAACGATTCGCGCCGGTTGTCACCGGGGCTGCAGCAACCGTCAATATTCCCGCTGTAACTGCGACGCGCGAACTAGGGCAAACACTTCCCGCTTCAATATAGTAAGTTGTTGAAGTAGATAGAGAAGGTGTTGTATACGTTGTACCAGTGAAGAGTAAACTTCCACCTGAAGCAGCATTGTACCAACGGATACTGGCAGTATCACTTGCGGTCAATACCACAACACCAGGACCACAACGATTGATATTGCTTGTGACAGGAGATGCAGCGACAGCATAAACAAAAGCCTGAACAGGAACCCGGGCACTTGGGCATAAAGATCCTGCCTCTACATAATAGGTAGTGGTCTGGTTTAAGACTGGAGTTATGAACGAAGTTCCCGAGCCAATTTGTGAACCGCCGGATGCCAGAGCATACCAGCGAATAGCGGCAGTATCCGAGGCAGTAAGTGTTAACGTACCGTTTCCGCAACGACTGGAATTTTGTACAACCGGAGCCGCTGTAGTGGCATTGATAGAAGCTACAGCTGCTATCCTTGCACTCGGGCAGACCGAACCTGCTTCAGCATAATAAGTAGTTGTAACAGAAAGCGAAGGAGTGACAAAGCTGGTTCCTGTTCCAAGAACCGAACCACCGCTGGATGCAGCATACCAACGAATGGCAGCAGTATCAGTAGCTGTGAGCGTTACACTTCCAGCTCCGCATCTGCCAGCACCTTGTGTTTGAGGTGCAGCAGCGATCGCGTTTATAATGGCTTGCGCGGAGACCACATTGCTCTGACACCCTGCTGATATGGCCTGTGCATAATAAGTTGTTGTTGTAGAAATAGAAGGAGTAGTGAAAGAAGCACCTGTGCCCAGTAAAGTACCACCCGGAGTATTATACCAGTTCACGGTGAATGCTGAGTTCGCGGTAAGAGTAACTGTACCTGTACCGCATCTGCTCGCATTCTGAACGACAGGATCCGCAGCCGCTGTAGCGATTATTGCATTCACCTGAATTCTTGCACTTGGGCAAACTGTTCCGGCTTCAACGTAATAAGGAGTAGTTACAGAAAGCACGGGAGTAGTGAAAGAAGTTCCGGTTGCAAGGATTGTTCCCCCGCTTGCGACGGAGTACCAGCGAATGGTAGCGGTATCAGTAGCGGTGAGCGTTACTGTACCTGTGCCACATCTTGCAACATCCGATGCAACAGGAGTTGCTGTGATACCGTTGATGATTGCCTGCGCAGCTATTCTTGCACTCGGACAAACAGAACCTGCCTCCGCATAATATGTTGTGCTTGCAGATAATGATGGAGTAACAAAACTTGTACCTGTGCCCAGCTGAGAACCACCTGATGCAGCGGAATACCAACGAATGCTAGCTGTGTCAGTTGCAGTCAAGGTCACAGTGCCTGTTCCGCATCTGTTTGCACTTTGGGTTACCGGTGATGCACAAATCGCGTTGATGATCGCTTGTGCAGATATAGCATTGCTCGGACAAATTGTTCCGGCAACAGCATAATATGTTGTTGTTGCAGAAATGACCGGAGTGGTATAAGACAAGCCGGTTCCCAACAATGTACCACCGGGTGCATTGTACCAGTTTACTGTACTAGAAGAAGTCGCAGTTAAAACAACCGTACCGCTTCCGCAACGACTTGCATTCTGAACAACAGGAGCAGTAGTGACTGTATTAATAATCGCGTTCGCCTGAACTCTGGCACTCGGACACACACTTCCTGCCTCAGCAAAATAACTGGTGGTAGTACTTAATGAGGGTGTTGTAAAACTATTTCCGGTGAACAACAATGTACCACCCGTTGCAGCAGAATACCAGCGGACAACGGCTGTGTCAGTTGCAGTCAGCGTAACTGTTCCGTTTCCGCAACGACTTACATCTGATGTAACCGGAGCTGCAGCCTGTGCATTAATGATTGCCTGAGCGGAAATCCTTGCACTCGGACAAACCGAGCCGGCTTCAGCGTAATAAGTAGTTGTTGTACTGAGTGAAGGAGTAACAAAAGAAGTTCCGCTTCCTACCTGTGTACCACCACTCGCAGCATTGTACCAGCGAATAGCGGCAGTATCTGTAGCAGTGAGCGTAACACTACCTGTTCCACAGCGGCTTGCATTTTGTGTGACCGGTGCTGCGGCGATAGTATTTACAATAGCTTGTACAGAGATTCTCGCACTTGGACAAAATGCTCCGGCTTCAACATAATAAGTAGTTGTCGAGGAAATAGAAGGGGTAGTATACGAAGCGCCGGTTGCCAATAAACTTCCTCCGCTCGCAGCACTGTACCAATAGATAGTCGCTGTGTCGGTTGCTGTGAGTGTAACCGTACCTGCTCCGCAGCGACTTACATTTGAAGTAACCGGTGTGGCTGTTGCGGATGATATAATGGCAGAAACCGGAACACGTGCACTTGGGCATGCTGTTCCTGCTTCTACATAATAAGTTGTAGACTGGGTGAGAACAGGAGTTGTAAATGTAGTTCCGGTTGCGAGCAATGTTCCACCACTTGCAGCAGAATACCAATGGATAGTAGCAGTATCTGTCGCGCTGAGCACAACAGTTCCTGAACCACAGCGCCCTGCGTCCTGAGTAACAGGAGCCGCGGTAGTCGCCAGAATTCCGGCCAACACCGGAACACGTGCACTAGGACATGCACCACCGGAAACGGCGTAATAGGTGAACGATTGAGAAAGTACGGGTGTAGTAAAATTGTTTCCATTGCCAACAAGACTTCCACCGGAAGCAGCATCGTACCATTCAATAGCTGTGGTTCCCGAAGCTGACAAGGTCACACTTCCATTACCACATCGTGAAGCAGGTGTGGTTGAATTTACCTGACCTGCCGGGTCCACTGATACAGTAACAGGACTGGAGATTCCTGAACAACCTGAAGAACTAACGGCTACAGTATATGAACCTGCCTGAGAAGCAGTGTAGCTGGATTGATTCGCTCCGGGAATATCGGTGCCATTATTTTTCCATTGGAAAGTATAACCCGGAGATGCATTCGCGGTGAGAGAAACAGTACTTCCCTGACAAATTGTTGTTGAACCACCCGCAGTCACAGTAACTGTTGGAGAAGAATATGCTCTTCCGGGTGATCCGCCGAAACATCCTGCAAACCAACTGTTCCCGTCGTTCGGGTCGCTGACCGGGAAAATTCTTTCCAGTGTATAGCCTTGTCCGTCAGGAGTCAATGGCCATGGACTGAAATCATCATAGAGTACAGATGTATAAAGCGTATTTGTATTGTCATACAAACGAAGATCTTCACCGCCATTATCGAAATCAAAACCAAAACTGCCCACCACATTGGTGACAGTAGGATTGATAGCGGAAAATTTCGCAAGATCAGAGGCAACTACGAGGTAGCCATTCGCTGCGATAGTTGTTGGTGCAGGAAAAGTGAAGGTGTGATTGTCGGCACCATCACGGAATTTCCAACCGGAAATATCCAGTGGTGAATTTGAAGGATTGTACAATTCAATCCAGTCGCCTGTGTTGGTAGCGGAATCACTGTTGTAATTGATTTCACTGATTTGCAATTGTACCGGCACAGGCGATCCTGTGAAGTAGGCAGTGATCACATCACTGGTTGTAAAATTGTAGGTCGCAACCTGGTTCGGGTCATTCGTATTGATGACAGTGTTCGAACGCCAGTGATCAAATGTATATCCCGGATTCGGAATAGCAGTAATGGTAACAGGATTGCCATTGAAATATACCCCACTCCAAGGGTAACTGGTTGGAGTCACAGTACTGATTTGGATTCGACCTGAACCAGCAGGTGATGCCTGTATTGTAAGTGTCACCTGGGAAGTCATACTGAAATGACTTTGAATATAATTTCGTGCATAAGCCGGACGCTGATTCGCGAATGTCAGCATCGAAGCGATGTTTGAAATCCATTGATTAGTATCGCCTCCACCCCACTTTTCATATTGAAAGTGCATGTCCCTGCGAAGTGAATCACGAAACAGGTAGGCCATTGATTGCACATTGGACGGCAGCCAGATGGTGTTGATCAAATCCGCATAGCGATTAATGAAATAACGTTTGTAGGCAGGATTTTGAACCAGCTTCTGAAAGATATCAGAATTGTAATTGTGAGGAGAAGGATTTAGTGCTGTACCCAACATGTCGTTCGAAACAGAGCCCACGAGACCCATTCCGAAGTCAAGGTCGTAAGATAAATATCTGAACCGGCCACCTGCTTTTGTAGGTCTCCACATTTTTAGATTATTATTTCCTCCACCCATCCAATCGTCATTAGGATAATATGTTTCAGAGGCAAAATAATCGACCATGTTTTCTATATCCATCATGGTTGCCATAGTGGAATAATACGATGCACCAGAGGGTGAACTGGTGGTCGCGTAATTGTACATCGTCCAGAAAGCAGCGTCACTTCCCTTTTTCACTTCTATCGTTGGATAGAAATAACTTTCTTTTAAAAGATCTATTTCGTCTTTCTTGTATCCGTAGTTCCCTTCTATCCAATGGTGATCATCATTCTCTCTTGTATAATAAACTCCCCAACTTTGTCCATTGATATACAAGAGACAAGGTTCATAAGCGAGGTAATCTATATTGGTAGGCTTCAACAAACGCTCCATCATTGGATCACGCATGTGACATACACCACGATCATTTCCGGTTGTATGCAGGATGAAATCATCCCATTTATCATTCCAGGTTTTGTCTGATTCAAGCGGGTAATTCAGTTTTGATAAACCGTATTTATCACTCAGCATAATCTCCAGACTTTTCTGATCCGCCATACGAGACCATCCACCTGTAATTTTTAAACCGGAATTAAATTTGAAAGCTCTGATTTTATCTCTGTCAAAATACTCAAGGTAGATAGGCTTTTCCCAATCCATCCAGTAGTTGGCACCGAAGTGCGGACTTGAAGCCTGTGCATTGGGACCTTCCACGAAAATTCCGTTGTTGTAATCGTACAGATTGTAAGGATCAGTTGTCAGAGCATATACCGGCAAACGACAATTCAGATTAATAAAAAAAGTACTCGTGACCGTCTGGCTGGCAAGAGCGCTTGTAGAAAAGACACGCGCTTTTACCGTGGTTGTGGTGCTCAATGAAATGGGTCCTGTATACAATGTTGACGATGAAGTAACATCAGTTCCATCCAGAGAATAGCGAATCTGGCTGTTCGGAAAAGATGTACTTAAAACCAGGGATTGAGTAACCGGATAAAATCCGGAAGCCAGTGAAAAAATCGGAATAGTTGCGTATCCGTTGAAACAGGTGACGCTGTTATTGCTTGTTCCGGGAGTAGGTGTGGCACTGATACACCACGTAGAACTACCATCAGGGTTTCTCCCTAAAGAATTATCCGGTTCGATAGAACCTGTAAATTTGCTGTCCAACAAATTCCCTGATCCATCCACAAGAAACAACTTCTCACCTGCACGATTCAATTTAAACTTTGCATGAAGGTATTGTACAGGCGCCGGATGAAACCAGGAAGGAATCGGGCCAAAGTAAGAGATAGAATTATCGACAAGGAAACTCAGCCAAACCCGACCACTCAAATCGGTACTTGTCGAAGTCTGATTGTGTACTTCAACTGCAAGTACGTTTGTACCATTACGAAGAAGTGATCTTAAAACATTTTTTGACAGGTAAAATGAATCCGGAAATCCACCGGAATACATTACTGCTTCACGTGATGCTGGAGCTAAATCATTCCAGGCCGGACGAACACCGGCTGTACCCACATTAACACGGGCAATCTCTACTCCATTCAGGTACGCGACAAAACCATCATCGTAATCGACATTCAATACACTTTCAAAAATTTTTGAGGTATCCGCAATTGTAAAGGTCTTTCGGGAGTAAACGGAAATACATGTTGCTACTGTGGTACCATCATCAGTATCACCAAAACCAATTCCTCCTGTTCCACCTGACCACGACCCGTCATTGAAAGATACATTTCTCCAGTTAGTATCGGGAGCAGCAGTTGTGTTAGCGCGGTATTTCCAGGTATCATTTTCCTTGACTGCAGTCTCCCAGTGAGTGTTTACAGAAGTTTTATTTGTATCCGAAGCAAAAATTAAAAGATAGCCTCCGGAAGCAATGCTCATGCTCGGAAATGTAAAACGATAGTAATTCGTCGAGTCATCTGTCAATCCATATCCATTCAGGTTGACCGCACTTGCTCCGGCATTATACAATTCGATCCAGTCATCATATTGTAAGTACTCATCCTGGATGGTGGTAAGATTTGATGTCTGGATTTCATTGATAAGAATCTGTGCAGGAACCTGGAGAGAACCTATCAATAAGAATAAGCAGGCAAGAAGAAATCTGAATCTTTTGGAATTGAAGAAATAAGAAGAAATCATTGAGGTAAATTTTGTTCAGGTACCCCAAATTGTCATTTTTTTAGCCAAAATTCAAGCATATTTGACCAACGTCATGTTTTACTCCGTAAACGATAGGTTAAAAATTGGTAGAAATACGAAACAACTTGGCAAAGTGTTAAAAATAATTAATTGATATTCAATAAGTTAAAATCAAAAACGGTGGCCTTTAGGGGACCACCGTTTTTGTTGACCTACTAGGGCTCGAACCTAGACTCTTCTGAACCAAAATCAGACGTGTTGCCAGTTACACCATAGGTCAATTTTGGGAGGGCAAAAGTAGAAAAAGGATATTCAAGAACAAAGATTTTTTGGAGAATTCACAGATGGCTCTGTTGAATTGGTATAAAGTATTAGGTATTAGGTATTAGGTATTAGGTATTAGGTTCTTGATGCTTAGGTTCAATAACTTAATAACTCAATAACTTAATAACTCAATAACTTAATAACTCAATAACTTAATAACCAATTAACTCAACAACTCACTTCGTCGCAATCAGGTAAATATCCCAGCATTTGTCCAGATTGCTTGTTTGCAAATGAAAGTCCTTGGTGCTGATGTCAGTGGTGGTGCTCACTTTTTCTTTGAGCTTACTCCGCATCATGTTGGTAACCAGATTATAAGGTTTAGTAAGCCATGCTGATGGCAATCTTTGGTGCAATTTGAACACATCCCATTTCAGGATCATGCGAACAAATTTTCCGTTTTCTTCATAGTATTTATTTACCCTCTCATTTCCGTTCAATCCCTGAAGCTCAAACGTTTTGGTGATCGTGGAAACTTCGGTTCTCATTTCATCAAAAGTGTATTCATGCACGTGAAATGGATTTCTTGCAAGAGACATCTTATTATTAGGAGTCGTAACCAGGAGTTTTCCACCCGGCTTCAATACTCTTAAACATTCTTTGATGAATTCAGCACGTGGGTGGATATGTTCGATAAACTGAAAAGAGGTAATCACATCATAACTCTGATCGGCTAATGGCAAAGGCGGAATGACCGCCCTTTCAAAATTCAGATTTTTAATTGAAGCATATTGGTTCCTGTTCGACTGAATGGTTGACTCATCATAATCCAGACCTGTAATTTCAGAAGCGGATTCAGCCATAAGGGCTGTGCCATAGGCATTGCCACATCCGACATCCAGTACTTTTTTGCCTGTGATAAAAGGCCTTGCGAATTCGTATGCAAACTGACATCGCTGATACGTTACATTATTGGCCTCATCATGGTGGGCACGCTCGTGTGAACTCATAGTTTTTTAATAAGGGCATCAAAGGTAAAAAGTTCACTAAACTTCTATCAGAATTTCTAAAAATCAAAAAGCCCCTCAAATTCCTACAAACAAAAAAGACGAATTCCCGGTCATTTCCGGAGAATTCGTCTTCAAATTTCTTTAGATCTTCTTAGTGTGAAACCACCAGACGTGCAGTTTTCAACTCTCGTCGATCCGCAACAAGCTTGTAAAAATAGACCCCATTCGGTAAATCAGCAGTTTCCATCCGAATCATGGATACCGGCTCTTTTACAATCACTTCTCTAACCATTTTGCCTGTCAGATCAAACAAACGAAGTTGTACTCCTTCTGTATGCGGTGTTGTTAATTGAATGGAGAAAGATGCATTTGCAGGGTTCGGAGCCGCGGTAATATTTTCGTTATCAGAAATGGTATGATCCGAAACACCTGTAAGTGTTGCGGGAACCCATGCACTAAGATCAATATAATAAAGGTGATTGCCACTGCCGTTATCTTCGTCTGTCAGGTAAATTTCATTACTGCTCCAGAAAGTAACTGCTTCTTTTTGTGTCCAGGTACCACTGATATTAATTTGTGTGTGCTGACCTTCAAAGAAATTACTTCCCTGAAAATTTCTGAAGAGATGTAAATGTGTATTTGAAATAAGTATCAATGTTGAACCATCAGGACTGATGTCCGCAGAAGTGGTTCTGTCGTTGGTATAAAAACTATCTACGAGAGTAGCAACATAAGTACCGGGAACATCCGGCAAAGAATACATTTTAGTATAACCTATTGCTGATCCATCCGTTTTTGTAAAAAGAAAAAGATGTCCATTGTGATGAACAAACGATTCCACATCAAAATTCATCCATGGAGAAGGAAACTGCTGCTGATCTGGATATGTGAAATTGATTACTTCAGCGGTAACTGATGAGCCGGAAACAGTGGAAGGATAAGGAGTACGGTAAATGTGCAGATTTGTACGATCACAGGCATTATTTCCGAAATCTCCGATAAACATGTAGGTCCTGGAATAATCATGGGTAATGTCTTCCCAGTCGTAATTCACAGCTCCAACAACATTCACTGTACGGGTGAGTGTACCTGAATTGCTGACTTTATAAAGATTATTATCACCATAACCATCGTTATGAGTCCAAAAACTTGATCCACCCGTGAAATCCACACCCGATGATTCAACCAATTGTCCGGGTAAATTGCCCATAACCGTAGCGTTCACTGCAAGAAGCCTTGCGCTGGACAAGCCCAGTACGGAGCAGACAATAAAAGTTCTAAAGAAGAAATTAAGTAGTGTGTTTCTCATTGAAAATTATATTTTGATTAAGGATTTTTCTTCCCCTCTGAAGGAAAATGAATGACCAAAATATACAACGGCGCAAATGTAAAACAATTCTTAATTAAATGATATTCTTACAGTTAAATACCAATTTCCCCCTCTTCATTTTATCAACAACCTAACTCGGTTTTTGAAATAAAAAGGGACTCTTTCTTAAATTGGGAATGAATTTAACATGAAAAAAATTGTTGTTTAACATAATACTGAATTGAGGACGTCGATTTTTCCTTTCATGAACTATTGGAATGAACAGAATGACTATCAAAAATCAGTTTCCGGCTCAAAATATTAGTGCCTACAGGTCAAAGTTTTAATAGCCGACATCCGATTTTTCAGAAAAAGCATTGCAATCCAGTTTATCTCCTTTATCCACCCAAGGGCCGGAATTCTTGAGAATCTAACCTGTCTGACTGTACTTAAAGCGTTTTTAGATGTGCCCTTATTTTATACCTTCGCAGGCTATCAAAATTTTTATAATCTCCTATGAATTATAAACGTACCAACAACCTTGTCGGCTGGTTCACGTTCCTCATCGCCGCGTATGTGTATATCTCTACGATCGAGCCAACAGGAAGCTTTTGGGATTGTGGTGAATTTATCGCCACAGCTCACAAACTGGAAGTAGGTCACCCACCGGGCGCTCCACTGTTTCTAATGCTTGCACGAATCTTTATCCTTTTTGGGGGAGATGATGTCCGCATGTATCCGATTGCTGTGAATATATTATCAGCATTGATGAGTGCTTTCACAATCCTTTTCCTGTTCTGGACCATCACTGCACTGGCACGCAAAATTGTAATCGGTAAAGGAGAAATTTCCACTGATAAACTCATCGCTGTCATGGGAGCCGGGCTCGTTGGTGCACTGGCCTATACATTCAGTGATTCATTCTGGTTCTCTGCTGTAGAGGGTGAGGTATATGCGAGTTCATCGTTCTTCACCGCGATTGTTTTCTGGGCCATTTTCAAATGGGAAAATGCCGCTGACGAACCTCACAATTTACGATGGCTGATCCTGATCGCATATCTGATGGGGCTTAGTATTGGAGTCCACTTGTTGAACCTCCTTACCATTCCCGCGCTTGCCTTTGTGATCTATTTCAAAAAATACAAAGTATCCACAAAAGGAATTATTTACACTGCTATTCTCGGGACACTTGTACTTGGTTTTATTCAGTATGGAATTATCCAGGGAGCAATAACACTTGCCGGAACATTTGACCGGGTCTTTGTGAACGGCTTCGGAATGCCATTCGGTTCAGGAATTATTTTTTACGCATTACTTATCGTCGCAGGTGTTATCTGGGGCTTGATCTACACGAAGAAAAAAAATCATCCGATCTGGAACACGGCAATTCTTTGTTTCGTTTTCATCATGATCGGTTATTCTTCCTTTGCGCAAATTGTAATCCGCTCCGCGGCGAATCCTCCGCTCGATGAGAACAATCCTGAAAACGTGTTCAATTTCATTTCCTATCTGAAACGTGAACAGTATGGAGAGCGTCCGTTGTTTATCGGTCAATACTACAATGCAAAAGTTATTGATCAGAAAGTTGGCGATGATACCTGGGCAAAAGTGGAAGGCGAATCAAAATATATAAAAGGTCCTTCTAAAATCGATCCGGTTTACGAACAGGATAAAACTACTGTCTTCCCACGAATGTGGAGCAATCAGCAAAGTCACATCAACGAATATAAAAAATGGGCAGATGTAAAAGGTGACCGCACACCAACCTTTGGAGAAAATCTGAAATTCTTCTTTGTTTATCAGATGGGAGAAATGTACTGGCGTTATTTCATGTGGAATTTCGCGGGACGTCAGAATGACCTACAGGGACCCGGAGGAATTACAAAAGGCAATTGGTTGAGCGGTGTAAAATTCATCGACGAAATGCGTCTTGGCCCTCAGGATAACCTACCGGAAACAATGACCAACAATAAGGCACGCAACTACATGTATTTCCTGCCTTTCATTCTCGGTATCATCGGAATGGTTTATCACTATTCCCGCGATAATAAAGATGCCTGGGTTGTTATGTTGCTCTTCTTCTTCACCGGTATCGCGATTGTAATCTATCTGAACGGAACACCACTCCAACCACGTGAACGGGATTATGCTTATGCAGGATCCTATTATGCATTCGCGATCTGGATAGGCCTTGGTGTACTTTCACTGTATGAGTTTTTGAAAAAACGTGTCCCTGCTACTGCTTCTGCTGTAGTTACCACAGCTCTTTGTCTTGTCGCAGTTCCTGCAGTGATGGCCAAAGCGGAATGGAATGATCATGATCGTTCTAACCGTTATACTTCACGCGATTTCGCGACTGATTATCTCAACTCCTGTGCACCGAACGCGATTTTGTTTACAAATGGAGACAACGATACTTTCCCCTTATGGTATGTTCAGGAAGTTGAAAATGTGCGTACAGATGTGCGTGTTGTCAACCTGAGCCTCCTGAATACGGAATGGTACGTTGATCAGTTGAAACGTAAGTATTATGATTCTGATCCAATAGCGATCAGCTGGACTCAGGATAAGTATATGCTTGGACGCCGTGACTATATTCCGTTCTATGATCGCGGTATTAAAGAGCCGGTTGAACTGAAAGAACTTGTCGATTTCATGGGTAGTGATGATCCACAGGCAAAAGCCCGCACAAATTCAGGCGAAGAAATCAATTATTTCCCGACTAAAACAGTAAAACTCACCATTGATTCCGCTGAAGTAATTGCTAACGGTGTCGTTCCTGCAAAAGATGCGGATAAAATCGTGAAAGTGATGCAATGGACACTCGATGGAAGCTACCTCATGAAAAATGATCTCATGATCCTGAACATCCTGGCCAACAATCACTGGAAACGCCCGGTTTATTTCGCGACAACAGTTGGTTCTGAAAATTACCTCAATCTTGAACCTTACTTCCAGCTTGAAGGACTCACCTACAGAATTGTTCCTATCCGCACTGAATCCAGGAGCGAAATGGTTCCCGGACGTGTAAACACTGACATCATGTACAATAACGTGATGACAAAATTTGTCTGGGGCAATATGAAAGATCCTGCTGTATATCTGGATGAAAACAACATGCGGATGACTACCAATTTCCGAATTAATTTCAGCCGTCTTGCGGAAGAATTGATGAACGAAAACAAACGTGACTCAGCAATCAAGGTTCTTGATAAATGTGTGGAAGAAATGCCTGATAAAACTATTCCATACAATTATTTCATGACCAAGATCGCTGAACTCTATTATCGTGCAGCAGGTGCTTATAACCGTCAGGATACGCTGATGGCAGCCGATATGGAACTCACAAAGAAAAATGAACTTATTGCAAAAGGCAATGCTATCTCAGAACGTATCGGCGCGATATATGGTGATAACATGAAGTATTATCTTTCACTGAAAGGAACAAAGTATTACAAACTTCTGGATCAGGACATGAACCAGGCTTTGTATATCCTTCAGTCTTTAACAAGTATTCTGAAACAAACCAACCAGAAAGAGCTTTCGGACAAAACAGAAAAAGCTTTCCTTGGCTTTGCCAAAGAATCCGGATACTAAAACAATTCTATTTTCCATTTATAAAAAGGCTGCCTCGATCGGGCAGCCTTTTTTATTCTTCAAATATCATTGTAATCCTTCCCGCTTTTCGATAATTTTACAGACAACCGGAATTCTTCAATCATGTTTCGATTACTTTCTTTCTTTTACCCATCTCTGCTTTGGCATGTCCCGGTTAAAGACAAAATTCTTTATCTCACATTTGACGACGGACCGATTCCGGAAGTCACACCCTGGGTTTTGGAAGAATTAAAAAAGAGAAATGTCAAAGCGACATTTTTCTGCATCGGAGATAATGTAAGAAAACACCCAACGATATTTCAAAGCATTCGTGAAAATGGTCATACTACAGGGAACCACACATATCATCATTTGAATGGATGGGATACAGCAGACAAAAAATACAGCGAAGACATTGAACTTGCCAACAAATTAATTTCTTCCAGACTTTTTCGTCCACCTTATGGAAAAATCAGGATTTCACAGATCTCCGCGCTCAAAAAAAAATACAGGATTGTGATGTGGGATGTTTTGAGCAAAGATTACGATACCAACCTGAACGGTGAGCAATGTTATCAAAGGGTAATAAAAAGTGCTCTGCCCGGCTCAGTGATTGTTTTTCATGACAGTCTTAAAGCACAGGATCGCCTTCGGCTTGCGCTGCCAAAAGTCATGGATCATTTTATCAAAATGGGTTATACATTTGCAGCCTTACCAGAAAATTAAAACAAACATTCCAATTTGTCACGGCTCACATTCCTTTTACTTTTTATTTTCTTCATCCCCTTAAATTCAGGAGCACAGGAAGCACGTGGAGTCATGGGTGTAGGTCTTTCAGCAGGTGCATCCAATTACGCGGGTGAACTCGACGATAATTTCACCCTCATCTTCACCCGGCCGGGGTTTGGCGCGCATATCAATTTTCTGTTTTTCTCCCGGGTCCATATTCGACTTGCCGCTTTTCACGGCCGTGTAACAGCCAGTGACGCGAATGGAGTCAACTTGTCCGGAAACCAGTATCGCAATCTGAGTTTTTATTCCGATATCGATGAAGCAGGAATTCATTTCATCTATAAACTGGAAAACCGAAAAAGAGGATTTTCAAAACGCAACATTCTTGCACCTTATGTCTTCGCCGGTTTCGCTTATTTTCAGTTCAACCCGAAACGTGACCTGAACGGAAAGACTTATGAATTGCAAAAAGTAGGAACAGAGGGACAATACCTCCAGGGACCATATCCTAAACCCTACTCCCTTCAACAGTTTTCAATTCCTGTGGGAGGAGGTTTTATGCTCAAAGTGACTCAACATTTTGATGTTGGCGCGGAAATCGGTTTCAGAAAAACTTTTACCGATTATCTAGACGATGTAAGCACACATTATCCCGACAAACAAGAATTGCTCGCAGCCCAAGGACCTGATGCTGTCTTTTTATCCGATCCATCCAATGATCCGGATTATCCCGGTGGCAAACCAAATTTTGGCGCAAGAGGAAATCCCGACAATCTTGATTGGTATGTGTACACCAATATTAACTTTACATATTATTTTACGACCAATCTCTTCAAAGCCTATAAACCAAAAAATAAATTCAAAGGCGATACATGCAAAGGGCTTTTATTCTGAAGCAGGATTTTTTCCGGAAATTACATTGTTAGTTTTTCCTTCAACCAGGTTTTATAATTCAATATTTCGGAATCTCCTGAATCTTCTTCTTCCGATGTAAAAATAAGTTGCTTTACTTTTGCCATCAGATTTTTTTCTTGTTTAAGTGAATCACTTTCGATGAGTTTTCCAATGACGCTGACCATTAAAATCTCCCTTGAATTCACCTGCTTGTTGAAGAACTCTTTGAAATCCTTTTTCACCTGACGGATTTTATTTTCGAGGACATCAAAATCTTTCAATTCATAACGAATCATTAATTCGGCAATCGCGATTTTAAATTGCAAAGAACGATCGGCTTTCGCGTAACCGTCAAGCAGATAAAGCTTGTTGAGATTACGTATCGACAAATGGAAATCCTTTTTATCGAACCATGAAACAGCAAGGTTGAGATAAACAAACATCTCGTAAAATGGATTGGAACGGATTTTTTCATTCCCTTTCATCTCTTCCAATATTTCTATCGCACGATTACGGTCGAGACGTGAATAGTTGATCACAAGAGAATTGTAATAAAAGAACAGGTACTTGTCATAATACAAACGCTGATATTCCTCCATCGCCAAACGCAACTGTTCGGTGTAATGCAGGGATTCTTTCAGCTTATTGTTTTTGAAAAGTGAGTTCACCAGGTACACCAGCATCTGCAATTTCGTATCATGATTGGTCCTGACAAAAAGTTTTTCTTCATTAAATTCCTTAAAGACAGATAATAAATATTCTTCAAGTGCTTTGTAATCTCTTTTTTGAAGCAATATCTGAGTAACCGCATGATATATCCTGAACCTCAATTTCGCGCTGCGGATCAGTTCTTTGTCCTGTGAATAATTTTCTACCGTTTGCTGTAGCAATGGGAGAATTGGATTTTCATCAGAAGCGAAGTTCTGAGTCAGTTTCATTTTATAACTGACCACGGCCAGAATATCCTCGATCGCACGCAGCTGGCGGATTTGTTCCTGGTTTTCTTTTCTTTTCTGAATGTATTCTTCAGGATTGATGGATAACAATTCATGAGAAAGCCGGATGAAATCCCCGTAAATAATATCGAGCAATTCAAAATTCTCAGTCTTTCTCGCCTCTGCTTCCGCCTTTTTCAAAAAATAATTCGCTACCCGTGTATTGTTCCTGCTGAAATAAAATTTTTCAAGTGCCAGCAAATGCAATGTATAACCGGTCTCATCATCATCGTAATGTTGAATGAGGGTGCTTTTATTAAGATCCTGCAGCAAACGGTTACGCAACCGGTAAAAGGAATTTTTATCTTCAGAATGATATAGTTTTTTGAAGATTTTCTCTTCATCGTACTCCTCCCCGGTCTTACGCATGTAATCAAAAAGCTGGATATCGAGCCGGTCGTCACGGTCGTGACTTCGACTGAGATACACTTTGAAATACCGGACCTGTTCTTTGCTCATGCCGGCCACAATGGAATTCAATATGTCCATATTCTGGTTTTGAACGGGTAAGAAATATAGAAAATATATTTCGAATCTGAAACAGATTTTGATACATTTGATCAACTTATTAAAACGGACAGGTATGAAACTTCGAAGCTTATTGATTTTCGCTTTTTTCGGGCTCGGTTTGCAGCTGAGTTTTGGGCAGGCGAGGCTCTCAATTACCAGCCTGGCAAACTTTCCGGTCGCCAGCCAGGATACCGCATATGATATTCAATCCTATGATTCTGTTACCATAAATATCAGCAACACCGGAAACCAAACATTTACCGGAGCTTTTGACGTTTTGGTACAGGGTAACCCGGGTGTAACGGACACAATTTATTCCGACAGCAGTGCAACTCTTCAGATCTTTCCGGGCGACTCTGTTATTGCCAGACCACTACCCTATCAATTTGATTTGACACATTACGACGATGGTGATAACATCGTAGTCGTATGGCCTGCGGCAAGAACCGCCGGTGTTCAATCCGACACCCTCACGGTGCATGTGTATTTTGTTCGGCTGAGTGGAATTGAAGAACCCGGAACGCAGTCAATTCTGGCCTATCCGAATCCTGCGGTACAATTTATCAGGCTGGAATCGAGCCCGGATAACGATGTTAAATACGTAAGAATTATTGATTTAAAAGGGGCTGTATTGTATTACTCAACGGTGTTTAAGAGTTACCTGGATGTGAGCCAATTGAGCCCGGGAAATTACCTGATCGAACTTGGTCGTAAGAATGGAAAATCCCGTTTCGCGAAAATTATCAAGGAATAAATAGCGATAAATAAAGAGTATTGTTGAGTTTAAGGTTTAGGAATAGAAACGCCGGAACAATCCGGCGTTTCTATTTTCAGAAAATTGAAACATGTTTCCCCTATCTTTGTTCAGTTTTTTATGGCAAAAATTCTTTCTTATCCGGCCTATTGCACCAGCCTTACACGTTACTCCCGTTATGTGACACGGGAAGTGAAAGTTGGTGATCTTGGTATCGGTGGCAAAAATCCGATTCGTGTTCAATCCATGACGACCACGGATACCATGAACACCATAGCCACAGTTGAACAAAGCATTCGGATGATTGAAGCCGGATGCGAGCTTGTACGCATCACAGCGCCAAGCATCAACGAAGCGAAGAATCTCGAGAACATCAAAAAAGAACTACGTCAACGGGGATACAATACTCCTCTGGTTGCTGATATACATTTTACTCCCAATGCAGCTGAATGGGCTGCGCGTGTAGTGGAAAAAGTACGTGTGAACCCAGGCAACTACGCGGATAAAAAGAAATTCGAATCGATAGATTATACCGATGCGGCTTATGATGCTGAACTGGAAAGAATTCGAGAACGTTTCACTCCTCTTGTAAAAATCTGTAAAGAATACGGTACTGCCATGCGAATCGGCACCAATCACGGTTCGCTGAGTGACCGCATCATGAGTCGTTATGGTGATTCTCCTCTCGGTATGGTTGAATCCGCCCTTGAGTTTTTAAGAATTTGCGAGGAGAACGAGTACAAAAATATTGTGCTCTCCATGAAAGCGAGTAATCCACAAATCATGGTTCAGGCTTACCGGCTTCTCATCCAAAAGATGGAATTGGAAAACATGAATTATCCTTTGCATCTCGGTGTTACTGAAGCAGGCGAAGGAGAAGATGGAAGAATAAAATCAGCCGTTGGAATTGGGACGCTCCTTGAAGACGGCATCGGAGATACTATTCGTGTGTCTTTGACGGAAGATCCGGAGTTTGAAATTCCTGTAGCGCTTTCATTGGTGGGACGGTATGGTGAGAGGGAGAAAGTTCAGGATGAGATTGTGGTGATTGAAAGAAGGGACGAGGGACGAGGGACGGGGGACGATGGGGCTGAACATAAGCTGACTTTACCCTATTCGCCGTATGAATATAATCGAAGAAATTCTTTAACGGTTTCAAACATTGGTGGTCATGAGGTACCTCGTGTAATCGCGGATTTTAGTCATAAGGAAAAAATTACTGCCGCTTCCTTATTTCCGGTTGGATACAATTACGCGGTAGCAAGCGATAAATGGAACCTGAGTGATCAGGCATGCGATTATATTTATACAGGAGATAAAAGTATCGACTTTGAAATTCCCGGAACGTTGGGTGTCATACTAAATGCTTCGATATGGCAGAATCTGAAAACACGGGATCGACATTTTCCTTTGCTCACTTTTTCTGAATTTCTAAAATCAGGAGTACTAAGCGGGCAATTAAATTTTATTTCTGTTACAATAAGTGATCTGTTAAAGGCGGAGTTTTCTTCATCAATACAAAAGGCATCAAAGTCTGTATTGATTCTGGAAACTTCAAATCCGCACGGGATGGCAGAACAAAGAAGAGCGATGATTGCCTTGATGGAAATGGACTGCCAGATCCCTGTCATCCTTAAAAGGAATTACTCAGGAATTTCAAGCGATGATTTGCAGCTTCATGCATCAACCGATTTCGGAGCTTTGCTTCTGGATGGTTTTGGTGACGGTATCTGGGTTTCAGCTCCTGAAGTCGCTTCAGAAAAAATGATCAACGCGACAGTCTTTGGAATCTTACAGGCTACACGTACGCGCATTTCAAAAACAGAGTACATCAGTTGCCCAAGCTGCGGACGAACTCTTTTCGATTTGCAGGAAACTACAGCGAAAATCCGTTCACGCACGGATCACCTCAAAGGCGTAAAAATCGGGATCATGGGTTGTATAGTAAACGGTCCGGGTGAAATGGCGGATGCGGATTACGGATATGTTGGAACCGGACCGGGAAAAATTACCTTATACAAAGGCAAAGAAGTTGTAGAACGAAACATTGATGAAAACCAGGCGGTGGAAGCACTTGTTGAGTTAATTAAGAAGCATGGGGACTGGCAGGAAGCGAGGGCTTTGATTGATTGCTGATTGTAGATTGTAGATTGTAGATTTGATGCGCGATTTGAGAATTTCTTTGTGTGCTTTGTGAACCCTTTGTGATGCAGGATTTTTTCAAAATTTAGGTTACAGTTATTAATTTTCGCAATACCTGAACTTCATTTTGTTCCAAGATAGCCTTTAATACTTTCAACATATTTTTCGAAAGCCTGAATACCTTTAGGGGTAACCTTACACGTGGTAAGAGGATAATTGTCGCGGAAGGTTTTATTTACAGTTATGTAATCCGCTTCCGATAATTTTGTGATTTGCACACTCAGGTTTCCTGCAGTTGCACCGGTTTTCTCTTTGAGAAATGAAAAATCCGCTTCCTTCACGCTGATGAGCAAGGACATGATTGCCAAACGCAATTGAGAGTGAAGGAGCGGATCGAGATCTTTAAACATCTTGAATTGTTTCGAAACAAATTTATTTTCTGATCAGGAATTAACCAGGTTGTTTTCTTTGGTAAATTTAGAACGTAACATGTATCCGGGTACAATATAACCGAAGAGGACCGCAGCAGAAAGTAGAATCAGTTGTGATTCAAAATTTACGAACATAGCGATACAAGCGAGTGACCAGTTAATGACACCTCCAAGAATCAAAGGCTTGAATTTCATCGCGCCGCCGGAAATGAACAACCAAATACCGTACACGACCATTACCATTGGATAGGTTTCAAGACCCAGTTTATTCATGAAGAATAATACAAAGAACAATGAAAAAGCAAATGCGCCCAATACATACATCATGACTTCATCAAGGTAGCTTTTGTATTGCTGTTTTTTACTTTCTTTTCTTCCATAAAAAAAACTGATCACACCACCCAAAGGCATCAGAATCATCCAGCCTATCCAATTGTATTCGAAATTAATTTTAAGCAAAACATAATTGGAAATACAGGCAATGAATACAAACCATCCCCAGAGGAGATAGAAAAATCCATTGTCTTCAAATTGTTTTTTTGCCGAGTGAATCATTTTGTGAATGAGTGCCAGGCTTTCTGCTTCGGTGAGGGGTTGGTTGGACTCCATGGTGGTTAGTGGTTAGTGGTTAGTGGTTAGTGGTTAGTGGTTAGTGGTTAGTGGATGTGGATGCGGCTAAAATCTAAAATCAGCAATCTAAAATCAAAAATTTGAGATTCTTATTTCTTCCGACATTCTTCCAGCATCTTCATTGCAAGGTCGGCTCCCCAGTGTGGGGCGACGGGCGAAATGGGTTTTTCGGTGGAGAATTTATTCACTGCTGCTTCCAGAGTTGGTAAGGCGATCTTTTTCCCTCCGCCATATTCTATAGGTGTATACATATCGGAAACGCCACGGAGATACAATGCGCGCGGATTGTCAGGAGAAATCTGCATGGCACTGTCAAGATAAGCTCTTGAAAGGATGCCAAACTTTTGTCCTCTGTTATATGGATCCACTGTGATTTTCATGCATGCTGCATAACAACGAAGAATCAAAATTTCCGCATTGTGTGGATTGAGTGAATCGGCAAGAGCTGCGAATCGCGTTGCCTGATCATAATATTCATCTTTCATCCTGCTTTCCTTTTGAAACATGCCCAATTGCAAAACAGAATACCCTTCATAATAAACGGGCAACCATTCTGCCGGTCTTTCAGAGGAAAGATTTTCAAATGCATGAAATAAATCGCTCCAGGTTTTTTCGTCTTTCGCCGAATCGAGTTGTGATACTCTGATTTCTAAACTATCAATATCGCTTTGAGCAAAGGATGAAATGCTCATCAGAAAGAAAATTAACCCGAGACTCTTTTTAAGATTCATATGTAATTTCATCATCATGGGCACAAACATAAAGTAGTTTATGTTATAAACCATAATAATTCGATAAAATATTTTTCATTTAGCTGATTATCAGCCTAATAATTTTGATTGAAGATTGCTTTTACAGCGGATTGATAGAGGAATCCTGGAAAAAAGTATGACTTACATACCAAAAACTTCCCTTGCGACCCAACCTTTACCCCAGTTTTCCATCTCTTCCGCATTCCAGAGTTCAGGATAAAAAACACGTTTTTGAAAACGCGGTGGGAGATATTTCTGCCAGTTGGTTCCTCCTGTCGCTTTGATGTCTTCAGGATCTTTTTGCAGATAACGGACAGCTGATTTGTAATGACTCAATGGCCAGTTGACATTGACATTCGTATCCAGCATCTTCAGGGCATTGATGATTTGCGGATTGCTCTGATCCGCTTCAGGAAGCATTTTATAAAGTTGCCACAAGTTGCAGGAATTGTATTTCCGTGCGAGCTCGATTAAATCTTTTGAATATTTTTCTTCGAATTGTTGCAGAGTAAGTGTCTTCTTTCCGGTTGCAAGTTCCGTCGCTCCGGCCTTCCAATAGATCTTTTCAAACATCTGGGGAATAGAAGCATTTTTATGTTCGAATTGAGCTCTTGAATTTTTATCTACCAGGTGAATGAAATCCGTAGAGCAAATTTCGATCATACGGTATTGCGCACTCTGAAAACCACTCGCCGGTAACAAACTCATTCGGAATTTCAGGAACTGATCCGGATCCATTCCGGTGACCATGATGTCGAAGGAACGAACGAGGTTTTCGAAATAGCTGTTGATGCGATTGACCCGTGATAAAAAGTATTTGCCATCGAGCGGAGATGCATCTGCCAGTTGTTTGTATTCATGCAGACTGAGTTTGAAATACAACTCGGTAATCTGATGATACATGATGAAAATTTCCTCATCCGGAAAACTGGTCTTGGGATTCTGCAGGGATAGTAAAGTATCCACGTGGATATAATCCCAATAGGTCAGATAATCCGCGTAGAGCAAGCCATCCAGATAAGACAGGATATCCTGTCCCATTGTGCTAAATTTCTTTTCCAGAGCTTCCAGCTTCTGGACCAGTTCGGGTTTCATTTCCATGGGTTGTAAGGTCGGAAACTCTTAGGAAATAGCAAAAAATGACTTTGCGTCTTTGCGTGAAAAAATTTCACACAAAGACACAAAGGTTTACATGCCTTTTAACATTTCAAGTCGTGACCAGCGGTCTTTGATTTCTTCGCTGGCGTGGTTCATGAAACTCAATGCGAGTTCGGGGTCTTTGGTTTTTACTACAGTGAACCGTGTTTCGCCGTCGAGGAAGACACTGAGTGGCAGAGAAGGTTCTTTGGAATCCAACACGAAGCGTTCGCCTTTGGGTTTGGATGGGTTGTAATGGAACAATGGCCAGTAACCGGTCTTCACCGCGTTTTGTTGATGTGTCGGTCCCATGCACATGTCGTAACCGTGCGCGATGCAATGGCTGTATGCAATGACAATAGATGGTCCGGGATAGGCTTCTGCTTCACGCAGGATGCGAACTGTTTGCGCGTCGTTGGCACCGATGGCAATTTGCGCGACGTAGGCTTTCTCGTGCGCGATCGCCTGCCATGCGAGATCTTTCTTGCCTGTGGTTTTTCCGTTGATAGAAAACTTCGCGCTCGCACCGAGTGGTGATGCTTTGGATTTTTGTCCGCCTGTATTGGAATACACTTCCGTATCCAGTACCAGGATATTTACATTCTCTCCGGTAGAAAGTACGTGATCGAGTCCGCTGAAACCGATATCGTAAGCCCATCCATCACCACCGACAATCCAAATGGATTTTTCGCTGAGGTAATCGGCCAGTTCAAAAAGATTTTTCGCTTCCGGTGTTCCGATTTCTTTCAACTTATCTTTCAATGTCGCGATCTGGTGTCTTTGCAACTGAATCGCTTTCTCATCGGTTTCTTTTGTATTGATGATGGCTTCGCTGAGATCCGCTCCAACTTTATCTTTCATCTTGTTCAGCAGGTATGTCGCCAGCTCACGTTTTTTGTCGGTTGCCAGTTTTATTCCCAATCCGAATTCCGCGTTGTCTTCGAACAGTGAATTCGCCCATGCCGGTCCCCTGCCCTCATCGTTTACTGTCCATGGTGTAGTAGGAAGATTTCCGCCAAAGATGGATGAACAACCTGTAGCATTGGCGATGATCATTTTTTCTCCATACATCTGAGAGAGCAGCTTGAGATACGGAGTTTCTCCACATCCTGCGCAGGCGCCGGAGAATTCAAAGAGTGGTTGCAGCAACTGTGTTCCTTTGACAGTGTTTTGATTCACACGGGAACGATCAATTTCTGGTAAGTCAAGAAAGAATTCCCAATTTTTCTTTTCCTTTTCTTCGAGAGCAAGTTTGTCGACCATGTTGATGGCTTTGTGTCCGGGTTCTTTCTTGCTTTCAACAGGACAGAACTCCACACAAAGATTACAACCGGTACAATCCTCCACAGAAACCTGGAGAGTATAGGCTTCATTCTCTTTCACAAATTCTTTTCCGATAGGATCCACATGCATGAATCCGGCAGGTGCATTTTGCAATTGTGTTTTGTCATACACCTTTCCGCGAATTGCAGCATGCGGACAAATCAGATAACACTTACCGCATTGAGAACAAAGTTCCGCGTCCCAAACAGGAATTTCATCCGCGATGTTCCGCTTCTCCCATTGTGATGTAGCAGTAGGAAAAATTCCATCGGCAGGGAAAGCGCTCACCGGAAGCTGGTCGCCTTCTCCGGCGATGATGCGGGCAATCACACTGTTTACAAAATCCGGAGATTTAGAAAACAGAGATGTTTGCATGTGACGCGTTCCAATCGGAAGATTCGCGTAATCCAATTGATACAGGTTTTCAATGGCTTTGTCGACAGCATCATAATTTTTCTGTACGACTGATTCTCCTTTTTTCCAATAGGTTTTATAAATCGCCTGTTTGATTTCCGCGATGGCTTCTTCCTTTGGAATTACGTTACTGATAGCGAAGAAGCAGGTTTGAAGAATGGTATTGATACGGCTTCCCATTCCGGTTTCCCTAGCCACCTTACCTGCATTCACCACATAAAATTTCAGCTCTTTGTGTTTGATTTCCTGCTGGATTTCTACCGGGAGTTTGTCCCAGACTTCTTCTTTTGGATATGGAGCATTGAGCAGGAAGGTCGCGCCTTTCTCCGCGTCTTTCAGAATATCGTATTTGATGAGGTAATTGAAATGATGACAGGCAATGAAGTTCGCGGAGTTAATCAGATACGCTGAACGAATTGGATTTTTTCCGAAACGCAGGTGAGAAACCGTCAGTGATCCTGATTTTTTTGAATCATACACAAAATAACCCTGTACATAATCGTCGGTTTTATCACCAATGATCTTGATAGAATTTTTGTTAGCACTAACGGTTCCATCCGCGCCAAGTCCGAAGAAGAGGCCACTGAAAAGATGTTGTTTCTCTATTGAAAATGAGGGATCATAATCGAGGCTGGTAAAAGTGACATCGTCTTCGATTCCTATTGTAAAATGATTCTTTGGTTCTGTTTTGGTGAGTTCCGTAAATATGGACATCACCATTGCAGGAGTAAATTCTTTTGAAGCGAGCCCGTAACGTCCTCCGATGATATCCACCTGTTGTGATTTTCTTCCTTCACGGAATGCGTTCACTGTATCCATGTACAAAGGTTCTCCTATGCTTCCCGGTTCTTTGTAGCGATCGAGTACGGCGATTCTTTTTACAGTTTTTGGAATTGCTTCGATAAAATCTTTGACAGAGAAAGGGCGGTATAATCTCACCTTCAGAACGCCGACTTTTTCACCGCGAGGATTAAGGTAGTCGACGATTTCGTGAACCGTTCCTCCACCGGAACCCATGATGATAATGATACGGTCAGCTTCCGGATGTCCGCAGTATTCGTACAGCTTGTAATTTCTTCCGGTAAGCTTGCCGAATTGTTTCATCGTTGCATCCACAACTTGCGGAACATTCATGTAGAATGTATTGGCCGCTTCGCGGCTTTGGAAAAACACATCCGGGTTTTGGGCTGTTCCTTTCAGACTGGGATGATCGGGAGAAAGTGAACGATTGCGGTGCGCGTGAACAGCATCTTTATCGATCATCTCATCAATGATTTCATCGGAGATCACTTCCACCTCTGATAATTCATGAGAAGTACGGAATCCGTCGAACACATTCAGGAATGGAATCCGTGCTTTCAAGGTCGCGGAATGCGCGATCAGCGCCAGATCCATTGCTTCCTGCGCGTTGTTTCCAAAGAGCATCGCCCATCCTGTAGAACGAACCGCCATAACATCACTATGGTCACCGAAGATTGATAATGCGTGTGTGGACAAAGCGCGTGCTGCAATATGAAAAACTGTCGGTGTAAGCTCGCCTGCGATCTTGTACATATTCGGGATCATGAGTAACAATCCCTGCGAGCAGGTGAATGTTGAAGAAAGAGCTCCGCCTTGTAATGCGCCGTGAATAGCACCGGCTGCACCGGCTTCACTTTGCATTTCGATGACTTTTGGAACTTGTCCGAAAATATTTGTTTGTCCTTTTGCCGACCATTCATCCACCCATTCACCCATCGCTGAGCTTGGGGTAATTGGATAAATCGCGCAAACTTCATTGGTTTTATAGGCGATATAAGCCGCGGCTTCATTTCCATCCATGATGGAAACATTTTTACGCTCTGTTAAATTCTTTTTTTCCTCCTGTACTTTTTCGACGCCGGTATCCATGTAAATCGATTGATTTTGAATAATTAATAACATCGAAAATTAGGTGCTTTCAGCGTTATAAAACATGATACAAATCAGAGCAAAAATGGGCCGTAGAGGGGAAAGTATGAGAAAAGTCATGTATCGACAATCGCAAAAATCTTTGCGCTCTTTGCGTAAAAAATTTCTCGCAAAGACGCGAAGAGCGCAAAGTCAATTTATGAATGAATCCCAGCTCAAAAAAGAAAGCCCCGCTGTTGGGCGGGGCTTTCGGGAATTGCATTTAGAGCAGATTATTGTTTTATGAGTTTCTTAGAAACTGTTGCTCTGCCTTCTGATTGTAAACGGAGGGTGTAAACTCCATCAGCCTGATCTTTCAAATCGATCACCTGGATTTGTGTACCAGCGGATGTAAAGTGTTTCGCGAACACTGTTCTACCCATGAGGTCACTAACAGTGAGTGTAAAGTCACCGGCGCCTTGTGTAAGGACATTGAACAGGTTGTTTGAAGGGTTCGGGTAAACGCTTACTTTGGCTTCCGCGAGAGGGTTGCTGATACCAACTGTAGTAACAGTCATACACTCTGAAGTATCAGAACAAGCGCCTACAGTGACAACAACCGCGTAGTTACCATTTGTTCCAACGTGGAAGCTTTGTCCGGTTTCACCGGAAATCGCCGCATTTCCATTGTTACAATCGATCCACTGGTAAGTTGCACCTGTCGCAGCCGCGATAAGAATTGTATCGGATGCGGAAACATCTGTCATAGGAATTGACAATGTATCACTCACAAAATCAGTACATCCGTTACCGTTCGTGATAAACAAATCGGCATATTTTACTCCACAGGTAGTAAATGTCTGAGATGGATTAGCTGACAAAGAATAGGTCAGGTAGTTGTAATTCTCATCGTAGAAATTCCATACATAAGATGTAATGTTTCCAACGGATGTACTTGTGAAATCTACAGTGTTACCATTTTCTGAATACGTGAAATCCGCATAAGGATCACTTTGTACCTCTACATTTTTCTGGATGTAACTGCTACAACCGGTTGCAGTAGTCACGGTATGCCACACTGGCTTTCTGCCTCCACAAGTGAATGTATGAGTCGGGTTCGGGTCAGTGGATGAAGCTCCATCAGCGAAATCCCAGTAATGAGTCAAACCTGTTCCTGTAGATGCATCTGTAAAAGTTACAGTTGAACCATTTACGCTATAAGTATAATCAGCTACCGGGGAACCAGAAATTTCGACTCTTTGATAAGTTACAACGTTGCATGTATTGCCATAAGCTGTAAGAAAAACATAGTATGCTCCGGGGCAAGCGTAGACGTGCGTTGGAGCAGACTGGTTGCTGGTTGTACCATCACCGAACTCCCACAGAAAACCGGTTGTGGTTCCGGTAGATGTATTACTGAAGCTTACAGTCTGATTTGGTAAAATGTTCGGGATAAATCCGGGATTAGGATCACCTACTACAACAACTTCTTTGTAGATATAAGAAGTGCAACCTGTAACATTCGTAATTTCGAGTGCAACATTGTATCTGCCTCCACAACCAAAATCATGAGTTGGGTTTGCGCTACCGTCCTGACCTCCATCACCGAAATACCAATGATAAGTAAGCGCTGTACTGGAGACAGAAAGGTCTGTGAAGTTCACAATTGTTCCTGAAGCACTGAAGCTGAAATCCGCCTGAGGATCACCGGTAACAGTAACATTTCTGGAACTTTGGTTAGAGCATCCGACCGTATAAGCAGTAAGACGAACAAAATAATTTCCCGGGCAGAGATAAGTATGAGTCGGGTTAGGTGCTGTACTGTTAGAACCATCACCAAAATCCCACTCGTAATTTGTAATACCTGAACCCGTAGAAGTGTTCACAAATGTTGCAGTCAATCCAGTGCTGGTTGAGAAGAATGAAGCTGTCGGGCTTCCAACAACTGTCACATTACGCGAAAATATCCTGCTGGTACAAGGACCAAAAGAGTTTACTGTGAGCTGGATGTTATAATTTCCAGGGCAAGCATATGTATGCGAAGGATTTTGTGTGTTATCAGTATTTCCATCACCGAAATCCCAATTCCAGGCAAGGTTTTGGCCAGTTGATTCATCTGTCAAACTAACAGTAGTTCCATTGACTGATGCAATCGAGAAAGAAGCCTGAGGATCACCATTTGCATAAATTCCATCGGTATAGCTGCTGGTACATAAATTGATATCTGTAATTGTTAAGGTCACAATATAGGAACCTGAACAAGTGTAGGTTTGAACGGGAGACTGCGCGATACCTGTTGAACCGTCACCGAAATCCCAAAGATAAGATGTTGGTGTACCTGTAGAAGTATTTGTGAAGCTAATCACATTACCTGCAGCAGAAGTTGTGAATGAAGGAGAAACAAGTGCACCTGAAACTGTCACACTATTTTGGTATTGGGTTGAACAACCAGTTGCATCAGTGATTACTAATGAAACAGTATAGGTACCCGGACAAGTGTAAGTATGAATTGGATTCTGAATATTATCAGTACCACCATCACCAAAATTCCATTGCCAATCAGTAATGTTTCCACTAGAGGCATCTGCAAAATCAACAGTATTACCGTTTACAGTGGTATTGTATGATGCAGAAATGTTTGTAGTCGCCTGGTAAGAAACCGCGAAATTACCGCCGATATAATCCCAGTCATCAGTTACAACGAGGAAATACCATTGAGAAACAGTAGCAGTGTAAGTTAAAATTGAAAGGTAGGGACGAGGATCGTCACATGCGTCTTCATTGCTTGCCATGAAGGTTCCGTCAGGCCAATTGTAAAGTGCCAGATAGGTGTCAAAGTCAGCGTATGCACCGTCACCGCAGCCCGTTTTAAAAGTATAAGTTGTACCGGCGTTACCAAAGAAATAATACCATTTGCAATTTCCGCCCGGTGCAAAATCGTAAAGTGTTTGCCAGGAACAGGTAGGATCTGGTGAAAGCGCAGCATACTGATAATTGTTATAGACGGTTGTTGCGTCACAACTTTGTGCTGATACGGACAAATTGGATCCGGTCAGTAAAGTCAGAAGCAACAGGAACCATCCCTGTCGATTGAAGAGATTTAGTAATTGTTTTTTCATGTTGGTTTTTGGTGTTTAGGTATGAGAGATTAGTTGTTAGTGGTTGGTGGTTAGTGGTTAGTGGCGTGGGATTGCGGATTGGGTCTCAATCTTATTATGAATTGATTTGCGGGCAATTAAATGTCATTAGTTTTTGGGGAAACAGGACAACAGGAATGTTGACCAATCATAGTTTAGAATTAATCAGTAAAATAATCCGATGCGAAGAGTCGCACAGAAATTCAATCGTTTAGCAGTTTAATAGGTAATGGAAGCTTAAGTGTTCAGGCTAATTTATTCAACAGGGCAATCAATTCAATATTTCAATAAGTTAATCAATGATTAGGTTAATAGGGTATTCAAGAAGGAGTTCAAATATATCAAAAATTGATTAAAAACAAGCATTTTTGAATAAATTAGTTGAATCGAAAAAAAGATAAAACAGGCAGTTAACCTAAAAAACTTCACTAATGAGCTGAAATCAATCCGGCCCGGGTTATTTGCAATAAACCAAGTTCTTTATGCAATCTGATTAGATGGCCTCTGAGGTGGTGATTTCCAGGGTTCCTTCCCGAATCAATTATTTATCGAATGCCTTGTAAAAAATCCAGATAATCCTGACCACGCTTTTCGGCAAAAAAATCCAGCGAGAGCATGAGGGCTGATTGAATGAACAAGCCGATTCCAATACCTTTCAGGAAAAATGACTGATCGAACAAAAACATCAACAGCAAACCGGAAACAAGAAGTACAATTTCTACATAACGATAAATGATAAAGTTTTTCATCACTACCTGCATGCGTGGAATTTCTTCTGAAGATATTTTCTCCTTTTCAGTTTGAATAATTGATGTTACCCGTTGAATATCTTTCGGACTTCGAAAATATACCGAAGTGCCTACAGTGATTTGTATAAAAGCAATAGCAATCAAGGGCCAACACATGCCATTGTAAAAAGGTTGTTTGATCTGCAGAATAAAATATGCTGAAACTGAAATCGCGATTATTCCGACAAGGATAAAAAGAAGGCTTTCGGATTTTTCGGCGTTAAAATAATTTATGACTGGCTCCATCAGGAATTACATTATAAATCTTTGCGTTCTTTGTGTGAAATAATTTTCGCGCAAAGGTGCAAAGAGCGCAAAGATTTTCTTGATTATTTTTTAGTGATCGCCGGTTCGTTGGCGAGGTTATCAAAATCGACAAGATCCATTTTGATCGATCCGATCAGGATGTCTGTTTGTACGCGTACGGGAATTCTGTTTTTATCGTCGCTGATCCAGACTGTCATGTCCTCCTGATCTTTGAATACTCGTCCTTCCTGTAACATCGGACGAAACTTTACACATTTAAATGTTCCCTTTTTTGTTTTCACTTCTTCCCTACCAAGAAATTTCAGGTTGAGCGGAATGGTGGCATCATCCAGATAACCCATGATTGGAAAAATATCTCCTTCCTTTGCATTCGCGAAATCGAGTGTGCGTGCATAATAAAATGCGGAAATAAGGTCCTGGGTATTTTCCGGAATTGAAATCGTTTTTTTCTCGCTGTAAGCGGAGTCTTTGTAATGATTGAAACTGACGTTTTGATTGATGATATAACCGCCTTCATTCACGCGACGGATAAACATCCATGGAAGCATTGCATCTTTGTCAACTACACTTTCATATCGGTCCCTGACTTTAAAAAACCAGTCGAATGCTCCAACAGTGCTTCCGGTGCCGACAACATGATAACAATCGCGGCCACCAAAATTTTTCAGATCACTTTTAACTTCCAGAATGGCTTCTCCGGCATCCATAAATCCGTAGTGAATGCGGAATTTTAGAATTTCTCCGGGTTTGAAAGATTCATTCTTGATTGTACGGAGCTTCTTTTGCGCTGGGACAACACCGCTTGCACCGAAGGAAAAAAGAATGAAGAGAAGGATGAGCTTTTTCATGAAGGGGGAGAAAGCAAATACCGGACCGGACCGCTGATTATGCTGATAAGGATGATGAATAGGATGGTCCATGTGATGGCAAAGATAGGGGCAAATTTATGAAGGACAGAATCGGAATGTACTTGCTGTCCAAGGAATAAGTATCCTATAATCAGCGGTTTAAGTGAAAATTTAGGATACTAAGAAGCCGGCTGATTTCGTCCTTTTTAACGAAAACCGGCCGGCTTTAGTTTATTCTTGATTTATTTTCTCAGGAAGGATCAGCTTCCCCGCGAAATTCAGAGTTTTCTTCGGTGACATTTTCATCCGTCGACTCGACCTGGTTCTCCATAAAAATAGATTTCCGATCCGGGATCTGCAGGTCCTCCTCCTCCCCCATGACCGGAGGAATTTCTTCTTCAGAATTTTCTATTTCAACCTCTTCTTCAGCAATGACTTCTGGAAGATTCTCTGACTGTTCAAGAGAATTTTCTTCATTGCTTTCTTCTGAATTCACAACTGCTTCAACTTCTTCTGAAATTTCAGCTGTAATCTCTATGCCTTCAGTTTGTTCTGTTCCCAAAACATCTTCAGGCGTCATTTCGACAGGTGTATTGTCTTCGAGTTCAGAATCGGCATACTCGCTGGAAGAACCGATTTCATTCTGTTCGATGTGAAGGTCTTTGAGCTGTGGAAGATCTTTCACGGATTTGATTCCGAAGTAATCCATGAAACTCTGGCTGGTGCTGTACAATACCGGACGACCGGGACCATCGCTTTTTCCGGAGATGGAAATAAGATCTTTTTCCAGCAGTTTCTGAATCGCATAATCGCAACTTACTCCACGAATATGTTCCATTTCAGACTTGGTGATGGGCTGGCGGTATGCGATGATGGACAAGGTTTCCATCTGCGGAACAGACAACTTCTTTTTTGATTTGTGCTGGATCAGGGCGTTGATCGTAGCATGGTATTCCTTTTTGGTCATGAACTGATAACCTTCAGAAATTTCCACCAACTGAAAAGAATAGTCTTCCCCTTCGTATTTGGCTTTGATCTCTTCGATGGCCCTCAGGATCGCAGCTTCGGCAGGTTCCCAGTCAAAAGTTAATTTCAGCGAAGCGGCGATTTCTTCGAGCGAAATACTTTGCTCGGAACAGAAGATCAGGGCTTCGATATGCTGATTTAATTGATTCATAATTAGTTAAAGGGGAGAGAATTAAATGATGTCGCAAATTAGAATTTTTTGCAGAATCTGACCAAAAAATCAATTCACAATCCAAATAACCCTCTGTAAGTAAAGGTAATAGTTTTTACACAACGATGTTTACGATTCTTCCGGGAACTACTACTACTTTTTTAGGAGTTGTTCCGCCCAGGAGTTTTTTGACCTCCTCCGCATTCATCACTTCCCGTTCGATTTCCTCTTTTGATAAAGAAAGCGCGATGTTGAGATTGAATTTGGTCTTTCCATTTACTGAAATCGGATAATCGAAAGCATCTTCAGTCATATATTCCTCACGGAATTCAGGAAAGGAAGCCTTCGTGATACTTTCATTGTGCCCAAGCTTTTCCCATAATTCCTCAGCAATATGCGGTGCATAAGGAGAAACGATGATGGCAAGGGGTTCAAGGATGGCACGTTTATTACATTTCAAATCCGTGAGTTCATTTACACAAATCATAAAATTACTAACTGATGTATTGAAAGAATACCGATCAATATCTTCAACTATCTTCTTGATGGTTTTGTGAAGTGCCTTCAACTCGGCTTTTGTCGGTTCTGTTTCAGAAACATCCCAAACGAGATCTCTGCTGGCTGCATCCTGACGGTGGTAAAGCTTCCACAGCTTGCGAATGAAATTGGAAGTTCCGCTGATACCATTGGTATTCCAGGGTTTTGAGAGCTCAAGGGGACCGAGGAACATTTCGTATAGACGAAGACAATCAGCGCCATAACGGTTCACCATGTCATCAGGATTTACAACGTTGTGCCAGCGTTTGGACATTTTTTCAATTTCACTTCCGCAGAGGTATTTACCATTCTCTAAAACGAATTCCGCGTTTTCAAATTCAGGTCTCCACAACTTGAATTTTTCAATATCGAGTTCATCATTTTCAACAAGGTTTACATCCACATGCAAAGCTGTTGTTTCGTGATTTTTCCTCAGTCCGAAGGATACATATGTATTCGAATCTTTCACTCTGTACACAAAATTTGACCGTCCCTGGATCATCCCCTGGTTGATCAATTTTTTGGCTGGTTCCTGCACAGGAATATATCCCAGGTCATACAGAAATTTTGTCCAGAAGCGAACATAGAGCAAATGCCCGGTGGCATGTTCAGCGCCACCCATGTACAGATCTACATCTTGCCAGTAATTAAGCGCTTCTTTGGAGGCAAATTCTTTGTTGTTGTTTGCATCCATATACCGCAGAAAATACCAGGAAGATCCGGCCCATCCGGGCATAGTCGTAGTTTCAAAATCGTATTTGCCCTGGTATTTCCAGTTTTTTGCTCTGGCCAATGGTGGTTCTCCATCTTCTGTCGGAAGATACTTGTCTACATCGGGAAGAATTACCGGCAAATCTTTTTCATCTACTGTATAAGGAATTCCATCCTTATAATACACCGGAATCGGTTCTCCCCAATACCGTTGTCTTCCGAAGATCGCGTCACGCAAACGGAAATTTACTTTGCCTGTTCCAATCTTTTTCTTTTCGATTTCTTCGATCGCCTTTCGTATTGCCTTTTTTACTTCCAGTCCGTTCAGGAAATCTGAATTCATGCATTTGCCTTCTTTTGCATCAAAGGATTGTTCCTGAATATCGATTCCTTCAGGGGATTCTACGACCTGGATAATCGGCAAAGCAAAATGTTTTGCGAATGCATGATCACGTTCATCATGACCGGGAACAGCCATGACGGCTCCGGTTCCATAACCGGCTAACACATAATCTCCAATCCAGATTGGAATTGCTTTTCCTGTAAAGGGATGCTCCGCATAAGCTCCGGTGAAAACACCGGTAATGCGTTTTACTTCGGTCATTCTTTCACGGTCGCTGCGATTCTTTGCTTCTTCTACATATTTCAGGACAGCAGGTCTTTGTTCTTCTGTTGTGATTTCTGAAACAAGTGAATGTTCCGGTGCAAGTGTCATGAATGAAACTCCGAAAATTGTATCCGGACGGGTGGTGAACACCTCGAAAGCCTTGTTAGAATTCATCACTTTGAATTCAAGCTGCGCTCCTTCACTTCGGCCTATCCAGTTACGCTGCTGTTCTTTTAGAGAGTCAGTCCAGTCGATGGTATCCAGATCATCGAGCAATCGTTGTGCATACGCAGTAATCCGAAGGCTCCATTGTTTCATGAGTTTGCGTTCGACGGGATATCCACCGCGTTCGCTTACACCGTCTTTTACTTCTTCGTTGGCAAGTACTGTTCCCAGAGCAGGACACCAGTTGACTGTCGTTTCACTTAGAAAGGCGAGGCGATAGTCTTGCAAAAATTCCTGTTGAGATGCTATGGAAAGTTCATTCCACTTTTTATTCCCGGGCACAGAGATCTTTCCAGCGTTGATTTTTTCGATCAGCGTATCGATGGGTTCTGCCTTGTTAGTTTCAGAATTGTACCAGGAATTGAACAGTTTGATAAAAATCCACTGAGTCCATTTGTAATAAGAAGGATCGCTTGTTCTGACTTCCCTGCTCCAGTCAAAAGAAAAGCCGATGTTATCAAGTTGCTCCCTATATCTGGCGATATTTTGTTCTGTGGTAATCGCGGGATGTGTCCCGGTTTGAATCGCGTATTGTTCAGCAGGCAAACCGAATGCGTCATATCCCATCGGATGCAGGACATTGAAACCTTTTAATCTTTTATAACGGGAATATATATCCGAAGCGATATAGCCAAGTGGATGACCGACATGCAATCCAGCTCCTGAAGGATATGGGAACATATCCAATACATAATATTTGGGTTTTGACAGATCAATATCCGCCTTGTAAACCTGCTGTTCCTTCCAGCGGTTCTGCCATTTTTTTTCTATTGATTTGAAATTGTACTCCATTGTTATTGGTTTCGGGTTTCGGGTTGGTTAGTTGGTTATTGGGTTATTGGGTTATTGGGTTATTAGGTTATTGGAAGATTAGGATACCGAATTCAAATATTTCCAAATTCTTTTCTGCAATCAGTTAAAAGCTGAACCCGGAACCAGACAAATCTTTGCCAACATGCGAATGTAGAAAAATAAGACGACAGGTTGGATTTGGCGGGTTTGGGAGGGGGAATCTTTATGTACTTTCGTGATTCGAATTTTCATGGAAAAAGATCCCCAAAAAGACAGCAATAAGCGCTTACGTTCATCTTACGTTTCCGCTATCATCAGTATTTCACTGGTGCTTTTCATGCTCGGTTTGCTGGGTTTATTGGTCATCGATGCCCGGAAGATTTCAGACTATGTAAAGCAACATGTAGAACTGAATATTTTCCTTCAGGACCAGGTCTCTGACGCGGATGTACAGTCCTTCAGGGAAATGCTTCAAACATTGCCTTTTGTCAGTAACACACGTTATGTATCGAAAGAAGAGGCTTTGGACAGTCTGAAAAAAGACCTCGGAGAAGGTGCCGTGAGCATGCTGGAATCAAATCCATTACCTGCAACGATTGATATCAGTTTGAAAGCGGATTACGCTCAAACCGACAGCTTACGACTGATCAGTGAATTGTTGTCCCAGAATAAACTGGTGAGAGATGTGGTTTACCAGGAAACCGAAATCAGCAGGATGAACAAAAACTTCCGGACGGTTGCTTTGGTAATCCTCTTCTTTTGTCTGCTTTTGTTTGTTGTGGCGGTGGCTCTCATTCACAACACGATTCGTTTATCCATGTACTCCAAAAGATTTTTGATCAAGAGTATGCAGCTGGTAGGTGCGACAAAAAATTTCATACGATGGCCTTTTATCCGAAAAAGTCTGGCTCACGGATTGTATGCGGGTTTCGTCGCCATAATATTGTTAGGTGGTATTGTATACCTCATTGAAACAAGATTTCCTGTCCTGGGCCAGTTGTCGGATTTGAACATTATGATTTTACTTTTTGCCTGCATTCTTGTACTCGGTATTTTACTATCAGGTTTAAGTACCTATTTCGCGGTGAATAAATATCTCCGGCTGAGAACAGAAGAATTGTATTAAAGTTCTTTCGAGCTGCCATGCTTCAATACGAACAATCCTGAATCACAAAGTGCTCCAAAGTTTCACAAAGTTCTACTAAGATTTTTGGATTAATACTCACAGTGTTCTTTGTGAAGTCTTAGTGTACTCTGTGCTTCAAGAGTGTTTTGTCAACCGGAACGATCCGATAATAAGAAAAGCAAAAACGCTTAAAATCCCTCTTTTCTTGAATTTTCACCTTGTTTTCAGGTGGATTTAAGAGAAAACAGTATACTTGCAGCTCTATTCAGGTGAATTCAAAGAACATGGCTAAAAAAGAAAACAAACCGACGATTGACTTTGCATTTGGCAAGGAGAATTATGTATTGATGCTGATTGCCATCGCGCTGATTTTTATTGGCTTTGTTTGCATGTCAGGCGGAGGTTCGAAAGATCCTTCCGTTTGGGATCCATCCATCTTCAGTTTCCGCAGGATTACACTTGCCCCTATCCTTGTGATCGGAGGACTCGTTGTAGCGGTTGTTGCGGTATTGAAAAAAACGAAAGAATAAAACTAATACTTCCTGATGTGCAGATACTGAAGGTATAGATCTTCCTGTCTGCACATTTTTTATTGAAGGAATCTTCTGATCAGATCGATCTAATAAACTTAGTTTTCTTATTCTGCTATGAATTATCTCCAGGCGATTATCCTTGCCATTATTGAAGGGCTGACCGAATTCCTTCCTGTTTCATCTACAGGTCATATGATCATTGGTTCTTCTGTGATGGGAATCGCCAAGGAAGACTTTACAAAAACCTTTACAGTTGTCATCCAATTTGGCGCTATCCTTTCGGTGGTCGCATTGTATTGGAGAAAATTTATTCCGACCGATGGAAACTTGCAGAAAAGTTTTGCTTTTTACCGACGTCTTTTGCTCGCGTTCATTCCAGCCGTGGTATTCGGATTGCTGTTCAAGAAGTACATCGATATGATGTTGGAGAATGTAATCGTAGTAGCTGTTTCACTTTTACTTGGAGGAATATTATTCCTGATGCTGGACAAATGGTTTGCCAGGGCTGAAGAGCGTGGATCTCCTGACTTGGAATCCAATTCGAAAGCTGTCAAAATAGGTATGTTCCAGGTTATCGCGATGATCCCCGGTGTTTCCCGTTCTGCAGCAACAATTATCGGCGGACTTACACAGGGATTAAATAAAAAAGCTGCAGCTGAATTTTCATTTTTTCTTGCGGTACCAACTATGTTCGCAGCAACGGTAAAAGATTTGTACGATTTGTACAAACATGGCGGAGGTTTTCAGGGAAATCAGATTGAATTACTGATCGTAGGAAATATAGTTGCATTTTTTGTGGCCATGCTTGCCATTAAATCATTCATTGGCTTTCTGACGAAAAATGGATTTAAATTATTCGGCTATTACAGGATTATCGTCGGCGGGACAATCTTAATTCTGTATTTCCTGGGTTTCGAACTTACTTTGTTCTAATTCCGAAGTATGGCATATGATTTCATCCGGGATGCGGAACAATTAATCAGCGGACAAATATTCCTGATCAATAAACCCTATCAATGGACCTCATTTGATGTTGTTCGAAAACTCAAAGGAGCGCTGAGCGCTTTTTACAAAAGCCGGCATACCGGAGAAAAAGAAATCCGGAAATTAAAAATCGGTCACGCAGGAACTTTGGATCCTTTGGCTACAGGTTTACTCATTTTGTGTACGGGAAAATTCACAAAGAGAATTTCAGAGATTCAGGATGCTGAAAAGGAATACACCGGCACTTTTGTTTTGGGGGCAAATACGGTTTCCCATGATCTGGAATCCGAAGTAATTGCCCGACCGAATGTGCGCCTTCCAAAGGCGGAAGAATTGCTATCCATTGCTAACCAATTCATTGGCATACAAATGCAAACACCTCCGGCACATTCTGCGGTGAAGGTTGGAGGAAAACGAGCCTACCAGTTAGCAAGACAAGGCAAAGAAGTAGAAATCAAACCTAAAGAAATCGAAATCAGAGAATTTGAAATAACCCGCATAGAACTCCCTGAAGTGGATTTTCGTGTGGTTTGTACCAAGGGAACATACATCCGGACACTTGCTTTTGATTTCGGTGAAAAACTTGGAACGGGAGCCTACCTTTCGGCGCTTTGCAGGACCCGTATCGGTGAGTACAAATTGCAGAATGCGGTTGACCCGATAGAATTCTCAAGTCAAATTACTGACAAACAGATCATTTCATAGTTCTTGTCAATCAAAAATAATTATTCACAAACCCTTTACAAGGGGGGTAGCGGTATATTATCTTTGCCGCCCCTATTTGATTTTCAGAGGGTTTTACATATCGAACAGAAATGAAATTATCCCAGTTTAAAATTAGCATCCCCGAAAGCCTTATTGCCACACATCCGGCAAAAAACCGAGAAGACGCTCGTCTGATGGTTTTAGACAGGAAAACAGGAAAAATTGAGCACAAACATTTCAAAGACATCCTTGGTTATTTCAACGAAGGTGACGTGATGGTTGTGAACAATACCCGTGTATTCCCTGCACGTTTGTATGGTAACAAAGAAAAAACCGGCGCCAAGATTGAGGTCTTTTTGCTGCGTGAATTGAACCGTGAGAGCCGTCTTTGGGATGTATTGGTAGACCCTGCAAGAAAGATCCGTATCGGCAACAAGCTGTATTTCGGTGACGATGATTTGCTTGTCGCGGAGGTTATTGACAATACTACCTCACGCGGAAGAACTCTTCGGTTCCTTTTTGATGGTCCTTATGAAGAGTTCAAAAAAGCGATTACTCAGTTGGGAAACACTCCGCTTCCAAAATATATCAAGCGTAAGGCTGAACCGGAAGATGTGGAGCGTTACCAGACTGTTTTTGCAAGACATGAGGGAGCTGTAGCAGCACCAACAGCCGGATTGCATTTCAGTATGCCACTTGTGAAAAGACTTGAACTCAAAGGCGTTCATTTTGCAGAACTTACTTTGCATGTTGGACTTGGAACTTTCCGTCCTGTTGAAGTTGAGGACCTCACCAAGCACAAAATGGATTCCGAGCAAGTGATTATCCCGAAAGATTGCTGCGAAATTGTCAACAAAGCCAAAGGAGCTAAAAAGAGAATTTGTGCTGTTGGAACAACTGTAATGCGTGGTATTGAAACTTCGGTTTCAACACAAGGTGAGTTGAAACCATTTGATGGCTGGACGAATAAATTCATTTTCCCTCCTTACGATTTCAGTGTTGCCAACACCATGATCACCAATTTCCACATGCCGGAATCAACGTTATTGATGATGGTTGCTGCGTTCGGCGGTTATGAGCATGTTATGCATGCTTACAAAGTAGCGATCAAAGAAAAATACAGATTCTACAGTTATGGTGATGCGATGTTGATCATCTAAACACAAGGATCAAAAAAAAGAGGCGGCCCCAAACTGGTGACCGCCTCTTTTTTTTGTGCAATACAAATCAAGGGAAAATTCCCAGGTTCTGATAAGCAACACCAAGCTTACGGATACCGCAAACAAAAGCCGCAGTTCTGAGGTCCTTGATGCGTGAATCTTTCAGACGAATATCACGAATGTCGTTGAAGGCATGAATCATTGTTTCTTCCAGTCCGGAACGTACGATATCGATTTCATCCGCTCCGTGAGTTAACACTTTGCGTTGTTTCGCGTCGAGATTTTTCCCGGTTATTTTTTCAACTGCGCCAATCAATTCAGAATTCGACATTTCCTGAAAACGTTTTTCCATACGTCCAAAGTGAACGTGAGAAAGATTTTTCAGCCATTCGAAATAGGAAACTGTCACACCACCGGCATTGAGGAATAAATCCGGAATGATCATGACGTTTCTTTGGAGCAGAATATTTTCAGCATTAGGAGTCACCGGACCATTTGCACCTTCAGCAATGATTTTTGCTTTCAGTCGTGGCGCATTATCTTTGGTGATTTGGTTTTCAAGAGCAGCCGGGATGAGAATGTCACATTCCTGTTCGAGGACTTCAAGGGAGTTTGTGAAATTTTTTGCTCCGGGATAATTCAGAATTGACTTGCTTGCCTTACGGTGTTTGAAAACAGCCTCTACATCCAATCCGTTTTCGTTGTAGATACCACCTTCATATTCAGCGATACCAACAATGATTCCACCTCCGTCGGAACAGAATTTTGCGGCATAATAACCTACGTTACCAAGACCCTGAACGATGATGCGTTTTCCCTGAATACCGGTGGTAAGTCCGATTTCTTTCATGTCTTCCGCATTATTCAATGCTTCGCGAAGACCAAAATAAAGACCTTGTCCGGTAGCTTCTGTACGTCCATGGATACCGCCCAAACCAAGAGGTTTACCGGTCACGCAACCCATTGCATTCAAATCGTCGTATTTAAATGTAGCGTAGGTGTCTGCTATCCAGGCCATTTCACGGGATCCACTACCATAATCAGGAGCAGGTACATCAATCGCGGCTCCGATCATGCTTTTCTTGATCAGTTCGGTCGTATAACGACGAGTAATTCGCTCGAGTTGGCGATCTGTATAATTTCTTGGATTAACCTTGATACCACCTTTTGCTCCACCGAATGGAAGATCCACCACGGCACATTTGAAGGTCATCAAAGTAGCCAAGGCTTTCACCTCATCTTCGTTAACAAATTCACTGTAACGAATACCACCTTTGGTAGGAGTACTGTGGTGACTGTGCTGAACACGAATCCCCTCGATTACTTCTATCTTCCCGTCCACTTCAAGAGGGAAATAAAATTTATAAATACTGTTACAGGTTTTAATCTGGTTTAACAGTCCGGGCTCAAAATCAGTAAATGCTGCAGCTTTATCAAATGAAGAAAGAACACCATCATAGAATTTCCGGCCATTTTCAATATCGTTGCTCATATTCGGTTTTTTAAAGAAGGCTGCAAATTTAGTCAAGTTTTCTACGGTTTTTCCCTCGAATGAAATTTCTAATTTTTAACTACAGGATGGGGGAAAAATCCTGAACTCTTCATAATTTCACCAAAATTTTAAAATGGAATTCTTAGGAAGATTGTTTATGAGCGCTTTGGCTGTGATCGTGACTGCCCTGATCCTGCCCGGAGTACATATTGACGGAGCATTAACCGCTTTAATTGTTGCTGCTGTTTTGTCACTGCTCAACGCGATTGTAAAGCCAATTCTCGTTTTTTTAACAATTCCCATTACCTTGTTATCTCTGGGATTATTTCTCCTGGTCATCAATGCGGGGATGATCCTGCTGGTGGACAAGCTGGTAGATGGATTTCATGTCCAAGGCTTCTGGACAGCGCTTTTCTTCAGTATTATTTTATCGCTGGTAACGTCCATCTTCAGTTCCTTTAATTCAAAAGAACAAAAGTGATTCCCATTGAGGAATGAAATGAAGAAGTAAAAAATGGGACTATCCGGTGATTCCGGATTATTTCATTCTGATGTCTTTAACATTCATCTGAATATTTGTTTTGCCATTGAAGGTATTTTCTTCAAGTGTATAACAAATATCAAAAGGAATGCGACGGGAAATAAAAGGATAGTATTGACCCATTTGAAAAGCAATTCCATCCAATCCAAAACGTGTTGTTTCATCTTCAGCGAGATTCAGCTTGAGATGATTATTACCTACGATGCGCGATAAACCTGTATCCCGAACATTTTCTGTGCGAAAAACCGGACTCATATTTCCGGGTCCAAAAGGGGCAAACTGTTTAAGTACACTGAAAAAGGAAGACGAGATTTCATTCAGTTTGAGAACAGAATCGATTTCGATTTCCTGTGTAAGCGACTTTTCATCGATGGTCGCGGAAACAATTTCTTCAAAACGCTCAGAGAATTTTTCGAGGTTTTCGAGTTTAAGTGTTAGTCCGGCCGCATACATATGTCCTCCGAATTGTTCCAGAAGATCACTGCAGGATTCTATGGCATTGTAAATATCAAAGTCTTTGACAGAGCGTGCTGAACCTGTTGCCAGTCCATTGGATTCAGTAAGAATGATCGTCGGGCGGTAATATTTTTCAGTGAGCCTGGAAGCTACGATACCGATGACACCTTTGTTCCATTCCGGGTGAAACAACACTGTAGATTTTCTTTTTGCAAAGAATGAGTCTTCCTGAATGATGCGTAATGCCTGTTCGGTAATATTTAAATCAAGGCTGCGGCGTTCAGAATTTTTTTCGTCGATATTTTTTCCTTCAAATAAAGCCTGTGCTGCATTCGCGGAAATCAGGAGATCAACTGCCTGTCGCGCATCCTGGATTCTACCGGCTGCATTGATACGCGGACCGATGATGAATACAATATCGTTGACTGTGAGCTCGCGTTTCACTTGTGCCAGTTCCAGAATCGCTTTGATTCCGGGTCTTGGATTTTTATTCAGCCATTGCAAACCGTGATACACGAGTACTCTGTTTTCACCAACAATGGGAACAATATCCGCTGCAGTACTTACCGCGACGAGATCCAGATAAACTTCTAGTTGTTCGAAAGGAATGTGATGACGTTGCGCGTAAGCCTGAATCAACTTAAAACCAATTCCACAACCGGATAATTCTTTAAAAGGATATTCATCGTCTTCGCGTTTTGGATCAAGAACGGCACTTGCATCCGGAAGGAATTCACCCGGACGATGATGATCGCAGATGACAAAATCAATTCCGCGTTCTTTGGCGTAATTCACTTTATCGTTTGCTTTGATTCCACAATCCAGAGCGATGATAAGGCTGAATCCATTTTCTTTCGCGTAATCAATTCCGGCAAAAGAAATTCCATAACCTTCTTTGTGACGATCGGGCAGATAATAATCTAAGTCGTTGTAGAAAGTTTTAAAAAAGGAGTAAACAAGAGCGACGGCAGTAGTACCATCGACATCATAATCTCCGTAGACGAGAATTTTTTCATTTGATGCCAATGCCTTTTCAATACGGTCGATAGCCTTTTCCATATCCTTCATCAGGAATGGATCATGCAGATCCGTCATTTTGGGACGAAAAAAAGTTTTGGCCTCCTCAAATGAAGTGATGCCGCGTTGAACCAACAAATTGGCCAGGGTAGAACTGATGTTCAATTGTTTCGCCAGTGATAAGACCAACGAATTTTCACCCTGGGGTTTCAGCGCCCACCGCTTCTCTTTTATTTCGACTTCCAACATTTCATGAAAAAAATGATTTGCAAGGTAATTAAATTGACGGTATTACGAATCCTCATAAAGTAAAATATCTTCACAGCATTTGGTGAATCGACGGAAATAAGGGATTGAGGATTGAGGATTGAGGATTGAGGATTGAGGATTGAGGATTGAGGATTGAGGATTGAGGATTGAGGATTGAGGATTGAGGATTGAGGATTGAGGATTGAGGATTGAGGATTGAGGATTGAGGATTGAGGATTGAGGATTGAGGATTGAGGATTGAGGATTGAGGATTGAGGATTGAGGATTGAAAAAAAAATTAACTAAATTTTATACAAGAATAAGGGTGAAAAATTTATCATTTGATCGAATGAACGTTACAACATCAGTTTTTTTGGGAAAATGTTAAATCCGGAGAGGTAGATCTATTGGGAAACGATCTTCCTGTCCGGATTGACATTCGAAATTAAATTCGAAAACTTTATGATTTATTCAAACGCATTGAAGCCAGTCACATCAAGTCCGGTGATGAGCAAATGGATGTCGTGTGTTCCTTCATAAGTAATCACCGATTCCAGGTTCATCATGTGACGCATAATCGGATATTCTCCGGTGATACCCATTCCACCATGAATTTGTCGTGCTTCACGTGCGATTTGGAGAGCCATATTCACATTGTTTCTTTTTGCCATTGAAATTTGCGCAGGAGTTGCACGGTTTTCATTCTTCAGAACACCCAATCTCCAGGTAAGCACCTGTGCTTTGGTAATTTCTGTGATCATTTCAGCCAGTTTCTTCTGTGTCAGCTGAAAACCACCAATAGGCTTACCAAACTGGATTCTCTCCTGAGAGTATCGAAGTGCTGAATCATAACAATCCAGTGCCGCGCCCATGGCTCCCCAGCTGATTCCGTAGCGTGCTGAATTCAAACAGCCGAGTGGCCCTTTCAATCCTTTGACATTTGGAAGAATATTTTCTTTAGGAACTTTCACATTATCAAAAACCAATTCTCCGGTCGCGCTTGCACGCAAGGACCATTTACCGTGTGTTTCCGGAGTAGTAAAACCGGGCATTCCGCGTTCAACGATCATTCCACGGATTACACCTGCTTCATCTTTTGCCCAGACGACAGCGATATCGGCAAACGGAGCATTTGAGATCCACATTTTTGATCCGTTCAACAGGTAATGATCTCCTTTGTCTTTGATATTGGATAACATCCCATTTGGGTTCGAGCCGTGATCCGGTTCTGTCAATCCAAAACATCCCATCATTTCACCTGAAGCAAGTTTAGGAAGGTATTTTTTTCTCTGCTCTTCACTTCCATAGGTATAAATAGGATACATCACCAAAGAACTCTGAACAGATGCAGTTGAACGCAAACCGGAATCTCCTCTTTCAAGTTCCATCATAATCAGTCCGTAGGCAATCTGATCCAAACCACCACCGCCATATTCTACAGGGATGTAAGGTCCAAATGCGCCAATCTCAGCAAGACCTTTGATCCATTGTTTCGGGAAGGTCGCTTTCTGACATGCATCTTCTACAATTGGAGATACTTCTTTTTTAACCCACTCACGAACACTGTTACGAATGAGTTTATGTTCTTCGGTTAATAATTCGTCAACGAGATAGTAATCATGGTATTGAAATCTGTCAGTTGCCATATTGTTTTTTGAAATTAGTGCTTAGTGGGTAGTGCTTAGTGGTTGGTGCTTAGTGGTTGGTGCTTAGTGGTTGGTGCTTAGTGGTTGAATGATGCAGAGAAAATAATTGAATAGTGTGTCCTGTTTACTATTCACTCTTCACCACTAACCCTCCTCCATTCACTGTAAGCGCTTATTTCCTAATTCTCCTAAGGGTGCTTGTTTTAGCGCTGCAAATTTAGCAAATATTCATTCCTTTGTTTTGAAATGAAATCTCTAAGTATACAGCTGTTTTTCAAACCAGGTAAATGGATATTTCCCGCAATCATCGTATTGTGCCTATTTCCATTGCTTTTGGGTATACTGCCTGGCTGGAAAAAGATGCAAAGTGATTTCCCCAATTATTTTGTCGCGGCAAGCATTGTTGTTGAAGGTCAAAATGCAGACAGTTTGTACCACTCAGATTGGTTTCAAAATCAATTGTACAGCCATGGCTTTTCAGAACAGGGAAAATTCTCGCCTTTTCCGCCTCCAACAGCATTTATTCTCTTGCCTTTTGTTGGTTTTGATGCTCTTACAGCTAAACGTATTTGGCTAATTTTCAATATTTTGTTGATTATCCCCATTGTTTTACTTATGAGTCGGATAACAGGACTGCCAGGACCGATGAGCCTGCTAATATTCCTGATGAGTGGAATGGCATTGGTGAACAATTTATATCTGGGTCAGATGTACCTTATGCTACTATTGTTTCTTCTCACCTCCTATTTTCTTGTACTTAAAGGATATGCAAGCAGTACAGGATTTTTTCTGGGGACAGGGATTGCAATCAAATATTTTCCACTTGTTTTTATACCCACGCTGATCAGTGAAAGAAGATGGAAAACGCTTCTCTCCGCATCAGCTGTCTTTTTGTTGTTTCATATTGTGGCTCTGATTCTTTTAGGAAGTAATGTTTACTCTGATTATTTCCACAACGTATTATTTCAACATTTGAATGGAAATCTTGAAGGTCAATCTCCATGGTCATCAAGTTTTCAATCCTGGAACTCACTGGGTCATCAATTGTTTTTACCAGACAACATTGAAAATCCACATCCATATTTTCCATCTGAAAAAATATATGTTGTATTTAAATTCTTAATCTATTCCTTCACTTTGATTGCCGGTGTTATTCTCTATTTAAAATTCAGAAAACAACCGGATTTTATAGAAGCATCACTATCTCTAACGGCAATGACGATTCTTGTGCTTTCACCTGCCTCAGCCAGTTATCACGGCTTGCTACTATTATTTCCCGTTAGCTTGATGGGAAATATTTTATTAGTAAGAGGGAACGCCAGAGGATTTATTTTGCTAATCCTTCTGACGGGATTGATCGGGTTTCTTCCATGGTTATTAGAAGTATTGTCTATACGATCTACATCGATAGCTCTGACTTATACTCGTTTATGGCTGAATGCAATTTTGTATGTGGTGATTTACATTCAGTTGTTCAATTACAGTAAAAGCAATCCGCTGGATGTAATTACAGGTTCTTCTCCAAATCGGAGTGTTATCAATTAATCCGGATGGCCACGCTCAAAACAGTCAGACGATTTCAGCTCATTGCATTGAATGCATTGTCAAACATGTCATCTCCGATTGGAAGCATGATTTGTTCATGGCTGGTGATTCGTTTGATTTCACCTGAATTATGGGGAGCTTATACAAAAATTATTTTGTGGTTCATGCTTGCCACACAACTGACAGGATTCGGCAATAAGGAATATCTTCTTCGTGAATTCAGCAAAAACCCAAAGGATATATTTCCCGCATTGAAGTCAGCTTTCCTCGCAAGATCCCGGGTTTTTCTAGCGGCTGCATGCATCATTCTGTTTCTCCCCATAACAATTATTTTAAAATGTATTCTGATTGGCTGGTTGCTGGCAAGGTTTGTTTATTCCAGCTTCGACCCCTTATTATTATTTGAAAGAAAATTTTCAATTACATTGATATTGGAATCAATTGCTGTGCTTATATTTTTCCTATTGATCATGAACCGTCCGGCTGAAGCGGGACTAAGCTGGTTATTAATTGCATTTCTTGTTATCGAGGTTTTTAAAGCCGGTGTACTTCTGCTCATTTATAAAAAACAGCTTTTTACTTTTTCCCCGCTCACTCCAGCCTTTCCATTTTACAGAGGAGCCGGCCCCTTCTTACTATTGTCTATATCGGGTTTGATCAGTTCGAGAGCGGATCTCTACCTTGTGTCAATTTATCTTGACAAGTATCAAATCGCTCAGTATAGTGTCTTGTTGAATTTTCTGATTTACCTCCAGGCATTATCAAATTACGTCTTTCAGCCTTTCATGAAAAATTTCTACCGTATTCATTCATCCGGTAAGAAAAAAATCACCTATCGCTTCATTGGACTTGGAATACTCATCACACTTTTCGGAGTTCCTGTGGTTTGGTGGGTCACTAACAATTTATTTCATCTTTCTTTTGATGCAAATTTCATTTGGCTGGGAATGATCTATGTATTGCCTATATTTTTATACCTGCCGGTAATTTATCTTCTTTACAAATCCGGAAAGGAACATGTTGTGTTGTTTTTAAATCTTTTTGGCATCGTGCTGAACATACTTCTGAATATGATATGGCTACCATCCTTAGGAATGAAAGGAGCCTTGTTATCCGCAGCTGTGGTACAACTTTCTGTCGCACTGATTTATTTTTTCAATACACCAAAAGAAAAAGAAAATGATCTCCTTGCTGTGTCCTGAGTGTTTTCTGCCTCTACACGAAAGTAGTCTGCAGTGCGCAGCCGGTCACAAGGTGAAGGTGTCCGATGGTATCATTGAATTATATTCCGAAGAGTTCGGGAAAAAGCTGGAGCGCTTTCTGGTCAATTATCATCGTGCATGGACAAAGTTGAATTCTGTTTGGACAGAAAATGAAACGAACACCTCCCCGTTTTTTTATTCGGGCGAACGTAAAAAGGATTGGGCTTACCGAAGAGAAAGTTTAGCAATCCTGAATGATGTCATTCGGAGTGAAAAAAAATTGTCCGTTCTGGAAATCGGTCCATGGAATGGTTGGTTAAGCCGGCAAATTCTTAAAGCAGGCCACCGGCTTGTAGCTTTGGATTACTTTCTGGAGAAACCGTATGGTTTGAAGTCAGTCAACACTATTCCCGGTCAAAAAATCTGTATCCAGACAAACCTGTCTGACCTGAGTCTCATCAATGAAAAATTTGATTTGATAATTGTGAATCATTGTTTGCAGTTTATGGAAAATCCGGTGATGACAATTTCGCATTTGAAGGAAAAATTATTATCGGGAGGAAAATTGTATATCATCGGTTCACCTGTTTATTTGCAATCACAAAAAAAGTCTCAAAAAATTCAGCTGCAGAAAAAACTCTTTTTTAAGGATTTCGGTTTTGAGTTGTACTTTCAGGCAGGGAAAGGATATCTGGATGCGAATGACCAGGATGAGTTGAGCAAAGAGGGTGTTCATTTTAAAGCATATCCCGGAGCCGGCTTTAAAAATTTTGTTTCCGGAATGTTAAGTTCTCGTCCGCTGTATTTATTTGGTGAGTTCCAAAATGACTCAGATAATTTGTAGTTTTTTTTCGTTAAAATCAAAATAGCACGAATTGTTTCTTTCATAAAAACACATTCTTGTATCACAGAATATTCCTGGCTGATGTTGGAATAATTTCGTTTTCAATTCATGTATGTGTATTTCAGGGAAGTAGGAGGAATTTCAAATAGCATGTTCCTGAAAATGAGCAACGGTTAATAATTTTATGTCGCGGATTGAGATCTCTGAATTACATTCGCTGCCTATTTAAGAAAACCATGCTCAAGGTAGAACTCAGTCCTGTTGAGGAAAAAATAATTCGTCACCTTTGTGATGTTCAGATAGAATCTTTTACAAAGCTCAAAGAAAAGGACGAAAGCATTGATATAGATTCTCAGCTTTCCGCAGAGCAAGTGAGTGCTTCAGAATTTATGCAAATTGTAAATGACGAACTTGAAAAGTACCAGCTGGTAAAAGAAACACCAGCCAGGATGTTCAATCTGGAACACATGCTTTTTAATACTTTGAAAGAAATCACTCTTAATTACGAAGAAGAACTTGCGGAGTTGTATGGTGAAGATCTGAGTGACTTTTGGAAAAAACTTTTTCTGGCAGAGTATGTTTGGGGGAATCTGAACTAGTTAGGTGTTAGGTGTTAGTTGTTAGTTGTTAGTTGTTAGTTTTTAGTGATTGGAGGGTCGATACGCAAGCATGGTCTTTTAACTTCCAACGTCTTATTAATCTATTGTTTTCTGCTTTAAAGCTTTTGTACCTTAGCAAGCCATGAATAGCTTGCGTCCGAGTGTACTTTTATTCAATCCACGAGCAGCGAAATCTAAACCTCGCCTGCCCAATAGCATTCTTTCGATTGCCGCATCTGTTGATGGAAAATATCCCTGGATGATTGTCGATGGAAACCTCGAAGATGATCCCTGGCCGAAATTGCATCAATATCTTAAAGAAGGGGCCGTATCCTATTTTGGTTGCACTGTAATGCCGGGTCCCCAACTGAAACAAGCCATTCCGCTGACAAAAAAAATCAGGCAAGAATTCCCTGATGTTGTTATTATCTGGGGCGGATATTTTCCGTCCAATCAATACGAGGTTGTGTTGGATTCAGGATTGGTTGATGTGGTTGTGAATGGACCCGGAGATTATGCATTTCCAAAAATTATTGAAGCCATTGAAGAAGGAACCATTCAACCAGAAAGCATTGGAAATATAATTTACAGAAAAGGAAATTTCCCGAAAAAGAAAATTCTTTCAGAGGCAAATAAAGATCAACAAGACCATTCAAAAGGATCGTTCATCATTACTAAAAAAGATGATTTGTACGATCAGGATTTACTTCCGCCGCTGCCTTATCAGAAATTGAATTCCTTTTATCCAATTCAGAAATATCTGGGTAAAACTTATCTCGGAACGAAAACGATCGCTTACCACTCCAGTATCGGGTGTCCTTTTACCTGTTCTTTTTGCGCGGTTGTTCCCATTTACCAGGCTAGATGGAAAGGAAAATCAGCGGAGCATATATATCGTGATATTAAATTGTTGAAAGAGCAGTATGGTGGTAATGCCATCGAGTTTCATGACAATAACTTTTTTGTTTCCGAAAAGAGAACAGTGGATTTCTCCCGACTGATTCAACCTGAAAATATGATCTGGTGGGGAGAAGGCAGGATTGACACCATTGACAAATACAGTGATTCATCTTTGGAGCAAATGCGGAAAGCCGGTTGCAAAATGATTTTTTTCGGAGCGGAAACCGGAAATGATACTGTTCTGAAACAAATGGATAAAGGCGGCACACAAACAGGTTCGCAAATCAGAAAATTTGCAGCCCGGATCAAACAGTTTGACATTATTCCCGAATATTCCTTCGTACTGGGTTTTCCTGCTGAAAACGAAGCAAAAGCCTGGAAACAGATCCGGGAAGACATCTCCTTTATCCGGGAGATTAAGGAGATTAACCCACAAACAGAGATTATTATTTATATCTATAGTCCGGTCCCGACTCCCGGTAGTGAGATGTACAATTCTGTTCTGGCTTCAGGATTTAAATTCCCTCAAACACTTGAGGAATGGATTAGTCCGCATTGGGAAAATTTTGATCTCCGTAAGAATCCTTTAACACCCTGGCTCACGCCGGATATGATTGATCATATTCGGAATTTTGAAACAGTATTGAATGGTTATTATCCTACTGTTTCAGATATCCGTTTAAGTTCATTTCAATCCAGAGCAATTAAAACATTCAGCAGTTTTCGGTATAAAAAAGAAATTTACAGCTATCCATTTGAAATAAAGGCTTTGCAAAAGATCTGGAAATATAGGCAGCCTGAGGTGGAGGGGTTTTAGTTGGGTTTCGAGATTGATTGAGATTGAAGATTGATGATTGATGATTGGAGATTGGAGATTGGAGATTGGAATAGAAAAAAGGTATTAAAATCTGGACTACTACGACTAATAACTAGCCACTAACCACAATGCACTAAGCACTAACCACCAACCACTAAGCACTAACAACCGACCACTAAGCGCCAAAAAAAGTACAACCTGAAATTCAAAAGCAGCCTTTGCCGGGGAAGGGCCGGTGCTTCGAGGAGGGGGTTATTCCCGTTCGGTACCCATTTTTTCCGGTTCAGCAACAAAAAGTCCCAAATGAATGCGATTTGGTTGATTTTTAGGCTTAATTCTGAATTTAATCGCTAAGAACGCCTCCACTTCGATGCAAAATTTACACACCAGACAGTTGCGAAAAAACCCCATTCGTACCTTTGAAAAGAAGATATTGGACAGATTATACAAGCCACTGGTGAAATGGTACACCGGTCGTGAGCGTCCATATACTTTCAGAAATATTCCAATAACTGTGCTTCCCGGGGTGTTTCATCCGGGCTTATTTTACAGCACTAAATTCCTTCTGGATTATCTTGAGTTTGTCAATTTACAACGCAAGACAATTCTGGAATTGGGAGCCGGAAGCGGCCTGATCTCTGTGATTGCCGCGACAGAAGGAGGTTTTGTAACCGCCACCGATATTCATCATACTTCAATTATGAATATCCGGATCAACCGTGACCGTAACCTCAGCCGTATTGAACAAAATGATGGCCGTCTGGAAGTGATTCAGTCTGACCTGTTTCAAAACATCAACAAACAAACATTTGACATCATTGTCATCAACCCTCCTTATTACAATGGAAAGATTTCCGTTCCGGAAGATTATGCATGGTATTGCGGTGAAAGCTTTGAGTATTATAAAAATCTGTTTAGTAACATCAGTTCATACATGCACTATGAAACAGAATCCATCATGATTTTATCCGATGACTGCGACCTCGAAACCATCAAAAAAATTGCCGCGGATCATGGATTACAACTGAAACTGAAGCTCACACGCAGAAATCTTATTGAAAAGAATTTCATTTTTCGAATCAAGCCATTGGATGCCTGAGACTAAAGAGTCTGAACAAATACGACCATTTTTAATGTTCTGATTTGTCACCAATAGGTTAAAATTCATCATCTTCTTAATTTTAAAGGAAAAATTCATTCTTAATCAGATTGAATTACCTTTGAAAACATGAATCTGGCTTTTACTTCTGTTTCTCAACCCAAGGGGAATGCAGTTGTTTTGTCTGCAATCGAAAAATCGGTTGTTAGATCTCTGCTGTATTTTGAAATTTTCAATCATCCCTTACGAATGGATGAGATTATCCAGTGTTTGGATATTCCTGTTTCTGAACCTGAATGTGTGAAGATTCAAATCGAACAACTGGTTGAGAATGGATACATCCGCCAGCAAGATGGATATTACTTTATCAATTGCAAGCCTGATGTGATTATCCGCCGCATTCAAGGGGAAGAACTTGCGATTAAATCCTTAAAAAAAGCAAAATTTTTTTCCTCTATCATCGCAAGGTTTCCATTTGTGAGAGCAGTTAGTCTTTCCGGATCTATTTCCAAATATTACATGGATAAAGATTCGGACATTGATTATTTCATCATCACTACACCGGGGAGAATGTGGGTAGCCCGTACACTTCTGGTTTTGTTTAAGAAATTGGTCCTGCTGAATTCCAAGAAATATTTTTGTGTCAATTACTTTATCACAGAGGAATCTCTCGAGTTAAAGTCACGCAACGTGTATTCCGCGACTGAATTAACGTCCATTATTCCTACGTACAATTACGGTTTGTATCAGTTTTTAATAGCCCGCAACTCCTGGGTAAATGAATACTATCCGAATTTCCCTGTGCGTTGTGAAAAATGGTTGGTTAAGGACCGTAAATATTTTTTGAAAAAAATATTTGAGAAATTACTCTCCGGGAAACTTGGTGAAACACTCGATATTCAATTTTACCGAATGACTTTGAGACACTGGAAAAAGAAATTCAGTCACTTTGATGAATCAACATTTGATCATCGACTGCGCAACGGAAGGAATGAATCCAAACACCATCCTCTGGGTTATCAGCAAAGAGTACTGCAGCAATTGTCGGAAAAAATCGGGAACTACGAACATCGATTTGAATTGTCATTGCGGAAATGAAAAAGATTCTTTTTACACATAGTTATTTTCTCCGCTTTGATCCGAAGCAATGGAAATTGCAGCAGCCATATCCTCCCCTGGCTCCGCTCTATGCAGCCGCACATATTCGGGCAAAAGGATTTGATGTTCGGTTTTACGATACCATGTTCAGTCCTGATACAAAAGAGATCGTACAGGTCTTGAATGAGAATGCACCTGAAGCTTTGATCATTTATGATGATGGCTTTAATTACCTCACGAAAATGTGCCTCACCAATATGCGTGAAGCGGCATTTGAAATGATCCGTTTCGCAAAAGAAAAAGGCATCACAGTAATTGTTTCCGGAAGTGATGCCACGGATCAAAGTAAACTTTACCTCGATGCGGGCGCGGATTTTATCATCGCGGGAGAAGGAGAACAAACTTTGTTTGAGCTTCTTCAGACACTCAAGGCTTCAGGTAAAGTAGAAACTGAAATTCCCGGATTAATTTACAAGGATGAGTCAGGGCTTGTGATAAAAAATAAAAAGCGTGAAGTATTGCGCAATCTTGATGAACTGCCCCATCCGGCATGGGACTTAATCAACCTTTCAGAGTATAAAGAAAGATGGATAAATCAAAACGGATATTTTTCGATGAACATCAGTACTACCCGTGGTTGTCCTTTCCATTGTAACTGGTGTGCAAAACCAATCTATGGAAACAGATACAATGTGCATAGTCCTGAATGGGTAATAGAAGAGATCAAAGTCCTCATGCGTGAATATGGTGCAACACATTTTTGGATGACGGATGACATCTTCGGACTAAAACCCGGATGGATCAATCGATTCGCGGAACTGGTAGAAAAAGAAAAATTAAAACTTCGGTTTAAAATCCAGTCCAGAGTGGATTTACTACTTGAAGAAGAGAACATAGCAGCTTTGGCAAGAGCCGGTTGCGAATCCGTTTGGGTTGGCGCTGAAAGCGGATCGCAAAAAGTGCTGGATGCAATGGACAAAGGAACCCGTGTGGAACAGATTTATGAAGCGACACGTCTGATGAAAAAGAAGGGAATTAAACCTGCATTCTTCTTACAGTTTGGATATCCCGGAGAGACTGATCAGGACATTCAGGCAACCATTCAAATGGTGAATGAACTCATGCCGGATGATATTGGTATTTCTGTGAGTTATCCATTACCGGGAACAAAATTTTACGAAAAAGTCAAAATGGATTTAAAAGAAAAAGCGAACTGGACCGACAGCGATGAACTCGCCATGATGTTCAGGAATTCTCATCCTTCTTCTTTCTATAAAGAGTTGCAACGCTATGTGCACAGGACGTACCGGACAAGACAGGGTTTTAGCGAGTTTAAAAACCTAATGAGCAATCCTGTGAAGATTTCACTTCAGCAATTGAAAAGAATTGTTGCTATTCCTGTTCATGCCACAGGAACATTTGTACAAAAACAAAAATTAAAGAAGTACAAATTGTAAAGTGCTTGCTCTTTCCCTGTTCAACCCATACCTTTCTTCGTGTAAATGGCAAGCTCTTTCGATACGGTCGCTCATAATTACGATGAGACATTCACCTTCACACAAACAGGGAAATATCAACGTGAGCGTGTGTGGCATTATCTCGACAAATTAAATCTCAATAGCAAGGATGTTTCCGCTTTAGAGATCAATTGCGGAACCGGTGAAGACGCGGTATACCTTGCCAGTCGGTTTCAAACAGTGGTCGCGACTGATTTATCATCCGAAATGATTCGAATCGCAATTGAAAAAAGTAAACAGAAAAAAATAGACACAATAGAATTCTTGGCAACGGATATGCTTGAGATCCGCAACAGACTTCCCGGACGTCAATTTGATATGATTTTCTCAAATTTTGGCGGACTCAATTGTCTGAATGAAGATCAGATTCAAAATTTGAGTTCGGAATTGGAGGCAATGTCAAACCCGGGTGGAAATTTGATTTTGGTAATCATGGGAAGAAGGTGTTTATGGGAAAAATTATATTTTTTTCTAAAGGGAAAAACATCCATGGTAAATCGCAGAATGATCAGTACAGGAGTGAACGCGAACATAGGAACGACCCATCAAAAGACATATTATTATTCCCCGAAAGAGATAAAAAATCATTTTTCAGGAAATTGGAGTTTTAGCCGTGTGATCCCGATCGGCTTGTTTCTCCCACCCTCCTACCTGGATCCGTTTTTTTCGAAACATCCCTGGCTATTAAAATTGCTCAGATCAGCAGAAAAAATATTTGGAGGTCTTTCAGTCGGTGCGGATTATGCCGATCATTATCTCATTCATTTTACAAGAAATGAGATGAAAAAAGAGAAATAAAATTCTGCAGCAGAAATTCCCGAATCTAATTTCTAAAACTGAATCAATTCTCCTATTAATATCCAGGGATTCGTACATTCGGTCATTGGTACAAAACATGTCATCCATCTTACTTACGCACGCATATTTTCTCAACGAAGATCCTAAGGAAAAGGAAATTATGAAGCCGTATTCTCCTTTGGGAATCCTTTATATTTCAGCCTATCTGGAGGAGCATGGATTTGAAAACGATGTTTTCGATTCAACTTTTTCTTCTTTTGAAAAGTTGTGCGATGAGATTATGAACAAGCAGCCCCGCATCATTGGTATTTACACCAATCTGATGACCAAAATCAATGTTCTGCGTGTCATTCGTTTTGTAAAAGACCAGCCTTCACTTAAAAAATGCAAAGTGATACTCGGAGGTCCGGAAGTAAAAAACCATGCGGAAAATTTTCTGAAATATGGTGCGGATGTATTGGTTCTTGGAGAAGGGGAAGAAACGATGCTTGAGTTGGTGAAGTTATTTTCAATGGATGAACATATTCGGGGCGATGAGAAATTAAAACTTGAAGAAATTCCGGGAATCGCTTTTTTGAAAAGTGACAATTCGCTGATGATAACACCCGGCAGAGCGCTGCTGAAAGACATGGATTTGTTACCTTTTCCGAATCGAAAAAAGATCCGTCTGGAAAATTACTTCGAAGCCTGGAGTTCAAGGCACGGAGCCAGCGCTATTTCAGTGAGTACCATGCGGGGTTGTCCATATACATGCAAATGGTGCAGCCGTGCTGTCTACGGACAAAGTTACAGACGCAGAAGTCCGGGAAAGGTCGTTGAAGAATTAAAAATTCTCCGGAAGACTTATGCATTCGATACGATTTGGTTTGTCGATGATGTGTTCAGTATAAGTCACAAATGGCTGGAGGAATTTCGGAATGAAGTTGTAAAAGAAGGATTGGAAATTCGATATGAATGCATCACGCGGGCCGACAGGATGAACGAAGAAGTGATCAGAATGCTCAAAGAGAGTGGCTGTTTCCGGGTATGGATTGGCGCGGAGAGTGGTTCGCAGAAAATAATTGACGCGATGGACCGGAGGGTGAAGGTGGAACAGGTGCGGAATATGATTCAACTTTCAAAATCCATGGGGCTTGAGACAGGCACCTTCATCATGGTTGGCTACCCTGGTGAAACGGAAACGGATATTGAAGCAACCATTGAACATCTGAAAATTTCCGATCCTGATCTCTACACGATTACAATAGCCTATCCGATCAAGGGAACACCATTGTACCAGGAGACTGAAGCTGATTTTATAAATCCTCCGCTTTGGGAAACAGCGACTGACCGTGAGATTGATTTCAAACGGACCTATTCACGTCGCTATTACGAGTTTGCAATCAGAAGGGTTTACAATGAAGTGGCGGCTTTCAAACTCCGCAAATCCGGCCGTGGTGGAAATTTTTTGCTGACCAAACTGAAATTGAAATCGATAATAGCGAAGAGTGGAATGTTGTGGGAAAGAAGTTTCCATTGATCGAAAAGCATCATTGTTATTTTTGTTTCTTTGTCGCCTGAAAGAACCACACCTTTATCTCATTCAAAATCACTTGGGTCGTCGGATAAAAATAGAAGAGGAAGAGCTGGTCCAATTACTCTCATCGAGGGAAGTAAAAGGGCTTGAAATTCTCTACGATAATTACTCCCCTGTCCTGTATGGTGTGATTTTCAGAATTCTTCGCAATGAATCGCTGGCGGAAGAGGTTTTGCAAGACACTTTCCTGAAAATCTGGAATAATTTCACACAATACGATAGTGCTAAAGGCCGTTTATTCAGCTGGATGATAAATATCGCCAGGAATTCAGCTCTGGATAAAATTCGTTCCAAGGATTTTATTTCCGGACAGAAAAACCAGTCATTTGAAAAATCCGTATACTCAGATAAAGATGAATTGCAAACTTCTTATAATCCTGACACAATCGGTATCCAGCAAATGGTGCAAAGACTTGAACCGGAATATCGTCAGATTTTAGAGTTGCTTTTCTTCGGCGGTTATACTCATTCAGCTGTTGCCGAAAAATTAAATATTCCCCTGGGGACTGTGAAGACAAGATCGAGGGCAGCCTTGCAGAAGCTGCGCACTTATTTTGATTCTGATGTAAATTAAAAGATGGATATCAAAGAATACATTGCTTCAGGTGTTGTTGAGCTTTATGCCATGGGATCATTGTCTCCCGAGGAGAAGAAGGAGTTTGAGCAAAAAATGCTGGTATATCCTGAAGTTGCCGCTGAGCTGAAAAATGTACAGGAGACCCTTGAAGTTTATTCTCAGAACAGCATCCGTAATCCTCGTCCCGCGCTTCGTTCAAGTATTCTTTCCAAAGTTTATAACCAGGCATCTGAATCACCTGAAAAATCGAAATTAAAAAGCCTGGATCCTTCACACCGCCTGACTTACAAATACCTCATTGCAGCAAGTCTTGCCGCTTTGCTGATCAGCACTTTCGCTTCCTGGTTTTTCTATAAAAGCTGGAATGACGCGGAAGACCGGTACGTATCCGTGATGAAAGAAAAAAATCAGATTGCACTTAATTACAATGTTATCAAAAACACTTTTGATCATACCTATAGTGATCTGATGATGATGCGGGATGAAAATGCTAAAGTAAGCATGCTCATGCCAATTGATAGTACCAAGCATTTCCAGGCCAGAGTTTATTGGAACAAATACACACAGGAAACCTATATTGATATTCTGGCTTTACCTGCACCGGATTCCGGGAAACAATATCAATTGTGGGCAATGGCTGGCGGATTGCCGATTGATGCAGGGGTTGTTGGAATGCAGATGGAAGATGACGGGATGCAACGGATGAAAAACATTCCGATTGCGGAACAATGGGCAATCACTCTGGAGCCTTCGGGTGGCAATATCAGTCCGACAATGGATCAAATGGTTCTTTTTAGCAGCAGTAACTGATCATTTACTTTTTCCAGGACAATTCGAACCAAGGCCTGGTTTTTGAGGTTACAAAACTCAGCAATGATTTCATTAAAATCTGATAGTTCTTTTTAGGATTCAGAATATTTTTATATTTGCTAATCCTGATTTATATGGTAAAAAACCTATTCATCGTTTGTATTCTCCTCTTTGTAATTTCCTGCACCAAGGATATACAGGAGCAAGTGCTGACCCCTCCTCCTGGATGTGATAGTGCTGAAATGCACTATGCCAGTGATATTAAACCAATCATCAGTTCGTACTGCAGTTATTTTGGCTGTCATAGTCCGGGTGGCGAAGGAAGTTTTGATTATACGACTTATGAAGGGCTCGCGAACAGAATCCGTGCAGGAAGGATGCTTGATCGCCTTGCTCTTCCTGTCGAGAATCCTCAACACATGCCAGAACATCATTATCCTGGACGCCTGTCAGCTATATAAACTGAGACTCTGGATTGCCCAGGGATATCCTAATAATTAATATCGATGTTACGTCTTCTTTTCCCCCTGTGCTTTGTCTTGCTTTCTACTTCCGTATTCGGCCAGGCGGTCTGGATCAGCAAATCCGCGGAAGTCACTTTTTTTTCGGAAGCCGCGGTTGAGAATATTGATGCAAAGAATACATCTGTAAATTCTATTCTCAATGCGGCTACCAACGACATTGCATTCATTGTTTCCATTCGTGGATTCAAGTTTCAAAAAGAACTCATGCAGGAGCATTTTAATGAAAAGTACCTCGAGAGTGATAAATATCCACAGGCAACATTTAAAGGAAAAATAAACGACACTCTGGATTTTTCAAAAGACGGTATTTATCCGGTCACCGCAACCGGCACTTTATCTATTCATGGTGTAGAAAAAACTGTTACAGAAAAAGCAAACATGGAGATCAAGGGTAAGAATATTCACCTTGACGGGAACATGCTTGTCGCGATTGCCGACTACAATATTTCGATCCCAAAGCTTTTATTTCAAAATATTGCAGACACGATAAAGGTTGACATGAAGGTGGATTACATTCCCTACCAGAAAAAGGATTAAAAGGTTCTCCTTCCCGTTTAATTCAGTATGATTATGAAAAAAAATATACCCTTAATTTTCTTTCTTCTCCTGGCAACTTTCACAGTTTATGGTCAGGACGATCTTTTAAAACAATTGCAAGCTGAAACACCTCCGCCTAAAAACGAGCCGGTACTGGCGACATTTAAGGGAAATAAAATCATCAACATCCAGACAAATGAAACAGTAAAGAAGAGCAACCTGGATATCCGGATCAACCATTTGTTTGGAAACATTGGGAAAAAAAGTGGCGGTTCATTTCATGATTTGTATGGATTTGATCAGTCCCAGGACATACGCATTGGCGCGCATTACGGAATTACCGACCGACTGATGACAGGTTTCAGTCGTTCCAAACGTCAGGAAAACCTGGAATTGCTGATCAAATACAAGGCACTCGAACAAACCACTAACCATAAAATTCCAATAGGAATTACTTTGTATGGAAATGCGACTTATTCCACAAAATCAGAAATACTGATTGATAAAGATATCCACCGACTGACTTATTTCGGTGAGGTGATCATTACAAGGAAATTTTCACCCAAATTTTCAATGGCATTAGCTGCAGGTTATTTACATCGTAATCTGGTGGGGCCATACGATGAAAATGACAATGTGAGTCTGGGAGGCGGTCTCAGGTGGAAATTCACCCCCAGCACTTCTTTGATAGCTGATTTTGCCCATACTTTTGGAAGGGAGAAAATGAAAGACATTTCGGACATCTACGATGTAGCTGGTGCCGGAATTGAAATTGAAACCGGAGGCCATGTGTTCACCATCATGGTCACAAATGCCTCTGGCATCCTCGAAAACGATTACCTGGTGAATACACAAGATAGCTGGGAGAAAGGTGGGATTAAATTTAGTTTTATCATCTCCCGAATGTTTAAATTCTGATCCTGATATTATCCAACAGGGTATTTCCAATTTAAGTTTTTCAATGATTGTTTTTAGCTGACAACTGTTGTTGGTAAACCTATGATTATTCGTTCCTAAACTTTTTCATTTCCTGTATCTTTGAAGCGTGAGCACGTTTCAAGATTCTGTACAGCAAACTCATCCGGCACTCGCCACCGACAGTCAGCATGTATTTGGCACTGACAGTCTGATTCGGCGACCTGTGCGCAGGCTTGTTCCGATGCAAAATGAAACCACCGGAAATTTTCCGGCCGGTTTGGTATCGGGCCATGATAGTTTGAGTGATTCTATACAGCAATCAAAACCGCTACAGCTCTTTACTTCTCCAATCACCCCGCATCATCCAACGACGAAATATCTGGATCTTTATAAGGGTCATGAGTTGCATCCCAGAAATTCAGAACCCATTGTAAGGAAGGATGTATCCCCCGATTGGTTTTTCCCGATTTTGATGCTGGTCATCTTTGTTTTCACCTGGTTAAGAATTTTTTACTCCAAGTATTTCAGTCAGATGATTCAGGCCTTGCTCAATAACAATCTGACAAACCAGATCGTCAGGGATGAAAACATCCTTGTTCAAAGAGCTTCCGTATACCTAAGTGTAGCTTTTCATCTCATTGGCGCAATGTTTCTGTATCTCGTTAGTATCCATTACAAGTGGGACCTTGGTGGAATCGGGAATGGCTTTCCAAGATTCTTATTTTTCAGCATCCTTGTTTCGGCTATTTATTCCTTAAAATTTCTTTTCCTGAAGATCTGTGGTTGGTTATTTGATCTGGACAGGGAAATGGCAACCTATATTTTTAATATTTTTCTGATTAACAATGCAGTTGGTTTGGCCTTGATACCGATCATCGCTTTATTGGCATACAATCAGTGGATTGCTTCCTCCTATCTGATCATAGCCGGTGCGATCCTGGCGTTTGCGGGTCTGTTTTACAGGTCTATCCGTGGAATATTTATCGGTTTTTCGACTCCGGGGTTTTCACTGCCCTACCTTTTACTCTTCTTATTGACCTTTGAACTTGCTCCGTTGATGGTCATCATTCGCCTAATCCTGTAAAACACCGATTCTTAGAGCAAAAAAGCACATTTCCTCTTGGCAGTCTTTTCATCTCAAAAGGAGTTTTTTTGTTATCTTTGCACCCTTGAAAATGGGCCCTGTTGGATCCCGGGAGAGAAACACCTGTGATTCCGACCTGTGCGACAGATATTTTACTCACGAAACGGAAATTCCTGCATGAGTTTGAAAGTTAAAAGTATCCTGGTTACACAGCCAAAACCTGAAACTGATAAATCACCGTATTACGATCTTTCCAAGAAGTTCAATGTAAAGATTGACTTCCGTCCTTTCATTCATGTTGAGCCGATTTCGGCAAAGGATTTCAGAAAGGACAGGGTGAGTTTACCGGATCATACAGCTGTGATTCTTACCAGCAGGAATGCTGCGGATCATTTCTTCAGGATTTGTAACGAAATGCGAATCACGGTTCCTGAGACCCTGAAGTATTTTTGCATTTCCGAATCTACAGCATACTATCTTCAGAAATTTGTTGTTTATAGAAAGCGTAAAATCTTTTTTGGCAAACAAACCATCAATGATCTGATGGATTTGATAAAAAAGCACAAGAAGGAGAAATTTCTTGTTCCATGCACTGACATTCACAAACAAGAAATCTTCGAAACGCTTGATGCACAAAGCATTGACTACACAAAAGCCGTGATTTACAAAACAGTTGCCAGTGATCTCAGTGATTTGGCTAACGTAAATTACGATGTACTTGTATTTTTTAGCCCTTCAGGAATAACTTCACTTTTTAAGAATTTTCCAAAATTCAAGCAAAACAATACGCGTATTGCCGCTTTTGGGCCAACGACTGCCCAGGCTGTACTGGATGCAGGCTTACGTCTTGATATTCAGGCACCAGTTCCCGCCGCCCCGTCAATGACCATGGCTTTGGAGCAATACATCAAGAAAGCGAATAAATAAATTTTCAGATGACAAGGAGCCACCTTCCTGTCGGCCGGCAAACATTCCGGAAACCGGAACGGCTGGTTAGTCGTAAGATTATCGAACAATTGGTTGAGAAAGGGCGTTCCATTCAGACCAATCCGTTCCGATTAATCTGGATGGTGCATGGATTGCAGGTCATGAATCCGGTACAGGTTGCCTTCTCTGTTCCAAAAAGAAATTTCCGATCAGCTGTTGATAGAAACAGGATCAAACGATTGATGCGGGAGATTTATCGTAAAAATAAAACAGACATTTATTCGTTCATTTCTGACAAAAACCTTCAGCTTGCCTTGCTCATAGTATATACCGGGCGTGTCATTCCGAAGCACTCAGAAGTCGAACATAAATTAACCTTAACTTTACAAAGATTTGTGGAAGATTTTCAAAAACATTCTGGCTAAGCTATTCATTTTGCTTATCAGGTTTTACCAGGGCGCAATCTCTCCACTGCTTCGCCCTTCCTGCCGTTTTACTCCTACATGTTCTGAATACGGTAAACAGGCGATTCGTAAATATGGACCCTTTAAAGGTGGCTATCTCACGCTTCGCAGAATCTCTCGTTGTCATCCCTGGGGTGGTCATGGATATGATCCTGTTCCCTGAATGATTTAAAAAAATATGATGAAAAAATTTCTGAGCAAATACAAATTAGGGCTCGTAATTGTCGGGACCGCTTTTACGACGATGATCAGCTTCAGCTTTGTTGATGATTACTTCGAAATCTCCAAAAACCTCGATATTTTCTCCGGGATTTACCGGGAAGTAAACATGTATTATGTTGATTCAACTGATCCCGGCAAGCTGATGAAAAAAGGGATAGATTCAATGCTTGAGTCACTTGATCCTTATACCAATTACATTCCGGAATCTGATATTGAAGACTATCGTTTTCTCACTACAGGACAATATGGAGGGATAGGAGCATTGATAAAGCAGCGTGGCGACAATGTTGTCATCAGTGATCCTTACGAAGGTTATCCGGCACAGAAGGCGGGTTTACTTGCGGGCGATATTATTCTTGAAATTGACGGCAAAGTGGTCAGAAATAAAAAGACCGACGACATCAGTCGTTTGTTGAAAGGTTCTCCAAAAACACAGGTGAAATTATTAATCCAAAGGGAAGGTGAACCTGCTCCTTTTGAAAAAGTACTTACACGGGAAGAGATCAAAGTAAAAAGTGTTCCATACTATGGCATGGTTACGGACAACATCGGATATGTACGTTTAAACAGTTTTACTGAAAATGCCGGTCGTGATGTTGCAAACGCGATCAAAGAATTAAAAGCGAAAAATAATTTACAGGGGTTGGTTTTTGATCTTAGAAACAATCCGGGTGGACTGTTGAACGAAGCGGTGAATATCTCGAATCTTTTTGTAGACCGGGGACAGGATATCGTGAGCACCAAGGGAAGATTAAAAGACCTCAACAAAACGTATAAAGCTTTGAACGAAGCAGTAGACGCGAACATTCCGTTGGCTGTTCTCGTGAATAGTGGCTCGGCCTCCGCTTCGGAAATTGTGTCCGGTTCGCTTCAGGATCTGGACCGTGGTGTTATTGTCGGCCAAAGAACTTTTGGTAAAGGACTTGTGCAAACCACTCGTCCATTATCCTACAATACACAACTGAAGATTACTACTTCAAAATATTACATCCCAAGTGGAAGGTGTATCCAGGCACTGGATTATTCGCATCGAAATGAAGATGGCAGTGTAGGTAAGGTACCGGATTCCCTCGTAACAGAATTCAACACACGCGCGGGTCGAAAAGTTTTTGATGGTGGCGGAATATTGCCGGACATCAAACTGGATCCCGTTAAACTCAGTAATATCAGTCAAAGTCTGATCGGTAAAAATCTCATCTTTGATTTTGCCACCCGTTATCGCAAAGAACACGCGACGATTTCAGCATCCAAAGACTTTAAATTAACCGATGCCGATTTCCAGCAGTTCGTCTCTTATATCAACGATAAAGATTACGACTATACCACGAAGAGCGAGAAAGCGATGGAAGATTTGAAAAAGAACAGTGAAGAGGAGAAATATTTCCAGGACATACACAATGAATACGATGCCCTGAAAAACAAGCTTGCACATAACAAGCAAGCTGATGTAGAGAAAAATAAAACTGAAATCCTGCAGTTGCTGGAAGAAGAAATTATTTCACGTTATTATTTTCAGAGTGGACGAATCGAAACCGCGCTACAGCACGATCCGGAATTGAAAAGAGCGATTGATGTGCTGGGAAACAAGGAAGAATATTCCTCTCTGTTAAAAGGACCTCTGAAAGCAGATGCCGGAAAAAAATAAAAAGAATCTTTCGGAATCGATGATTTCTTTTTTACGACAGCGTAATTCAAATTATCTTTTATTCTTCGGGCTTTGCCTGTTGGTTACAGGATTGCCGCTATCTTTATTTCTGACCAGTCTTTCACAATTTTTTATTGTCGGTTCATTTTTCCTGGAAGGAAATTTCAAAGAAAAAACAAGGCGATTCATTAACAGTAAAGCAGCAGTCCTGATGGTTGGCTTCTGGTTATTGCATGTGATTGGATTACTATGGACGCAGGATTTTCATGAAGGAATAAAAGATGTCCGTATCAAACTACCCATTCTGTTTTTACCAATTGTCTTGAGCGGCTCCGGGGCATTACAGCCAAAACAATTTAAAACACTCTTGTGGCTGTTTATCCTGGCAGTCTTTTCAGGTTCCCTTGTCTCCATGGCGGTATTGAAAGGATTCATTCATACTCGTGTACCGATGTATGACATCCGGGAAATTTTCATTCTGGGAGTTTCACATATTCGCTTTGCGTTGTTTACCTGTCTGGCGGTCATCGTCTCTGTCTGGTTATTGAATTCAAGAACTAATCCATTGGCTCCATGGATAAAATTCATCCTTGTATTAATGATCTTATGGCTTGTGTTGTTCTTGTTTATTATTGAGTCGGTTACCGGAATCTCCGTATTACTCTTCATCCTTATTGCATTTTTATTATCTATAGCTTTTCGCCACCACAGTGTTTTCGTTCGTACTTTATCAATTGCTCTACTCGTTGCAATACCAACAACTCTTTTCATTTTTCTAAAGGGATTCGTACAAAAATATTCCGTCACACCTATTGAGGTTTTGCAATTTGACAAAAAAACAAAATTGGGAAACTCCTATTTCTTTGATACCACCAACACACAAATTGAAAATGGATACCGGGTATATTTTTATATATGCGATTCGGAGCTGCGAACAGAATGGAACAAACGAAGTAAGATTCCATTTGATTCACTGGATGAACGCAAGCAACCTCTAAAATCTACCTTGATTCGTTTTTTAACATCAAAGGGAGAATACAAGGATGCTGAATCGGTATCCAGGTTGAAAGAGGAAGAAATTCAATCGATTGAACACGGTATCGCGAATGTATATTACCAGCATCTATCGAGTATTAAAAGCCGGATGCTCCAGATTTTATGGGAGTATAAGGAATATCAAAGAGGGGGAGATCCCAGTGGTCATTCGGTCACGCAACGTATTGAATTCTGGAAAGCCGCTCTGCAAATTATTCTTGAGCATCCTTTAACAGGAGTTGGAACAGGAGACATGCCTGCGGCTTATCGTGAGGCCTATAGGAAGATGAATACCAAGCTGATGGAGAAGTACCGGTTGCGCGCGCACAATCAATACCTGGCCATCGGTGTCGGACTCGGAATTCCTGTGCTACTGTATTTTCTTTTTACTTTGATTTACCCTCTCGCGGAAAGAATTCGTAAACGTGATATTCTGTTTCTGTCCTTCTGGCTCATTTTTTTCATTTCAATGTTTACAGAAGACACTCTCGAAACTCAAGCGGGAGCTACCTTTGCGGCATTGTTTTGGTCACTGTTTTTATTCTCAGGAGAAAATCGATTTTCACAAACTGCAAATAAAATCAGGTAAACCGGGTCAGGATTTTTTCCTGCCCAACTCTCTCAATTTGGCATATTTCAGAAAGGTAGCCTGAGCCGTTATTCGTGCAATCAGGTAACCATAATATCCATCCAGAAACCCACCCAATAAAATAAAATCACGGAAAAATCGAAATGCAGGACGCCAGATGAGGGTGAAAAATGTCGCGCTTTTCCCTTTTTCAAACGCGGCCTTTGCTCCTATTTCAGAGAATTTATTTCCCTGAGCAATATGTTCCTGAATAGCATAATAAGAATAATGAAGGATGTCGCCTTTGATGCGTTTCACTTTGTCGGGCGAAGTCGGAAGAAAGCGATCATGCGGATTCATTCCACCCCATTGTCCGGATTTTCTACTAAACAATCTTACTTTTCTGTCGGGATACCAGGCACCGTGACGAATCCAATGACCGCAGTAATTGGTCAGCCGGTTCATTTCATAGGCATCTGCCTGCCATGTTGATTTTATCTGAAGAATACTTTCTTTCAATTGAGGGCTTAGGGCTTCGTCGGCATCAAGAGATAAAATGCAATCATTTTTTGCCTGGCTTAATGCGAAATTCTTTTGTTCAATATATCCGGCAAAAGGATGCTGAATAAAACGGGCACCAAATCGTTCGCTGATGGAAGCTGTTGCATCAGTGGAATAAGAATCGACGATTACGATTTCATCGGCTATTCCGCGAATGGATTCCAGGCAACGAGCCAGGTTGCGTTCTTCATTATAGGTAATTATGACAACGGAAAGCTGTACCATAACTTTTCAACGTGTGCAAGTTAGGTATATTTCCTGTTTCCATTTTGATTCGCGTCCTGATTCTCGTTTCTTTGTTGGAACAATAACTCAATAACAGCCATTGAACGCAGGTCCTGAACTTTTACAAAAACTGATGCAAGGTGATCGCAAGGCACTTGCCCGCGCAATCACTATGGTTGAAAATGATCAGGATGGATACAGGGAATTATTATTGGCACTGCCTGCAGGAAATAAAATACCGATAACAGGTATTACAGGTCCTCCCGGTGCCGGCAAGAGTACCCTCATCAATGCTTTACTAAAGCAACTGACGGAAGCAGGAAAGAAGGTTGCAGTTATCGCTGTTGATCCTACTTCCCCTTTTAATTATGGATCACTTCTTGGTGACCGACTAAGAATGTCCGAACATTTTACAAATCCTAACGTATTTATTCGCTCTCTGGCAACACGAGGATCGCTTGGAGGACTCTCCGAGAAGATCATTGAAATTGTGGATGTCATGAGGGTTGCGGATTTCGATATGATCCTTGTAGAAACTGTAGGTGTTGGTCAGAGCGAAGTTGAAATAGCCGGTTTAGCTGATACCACCATTGTTGTTGTTGTTCCGGAATCAGGGGATGAAGTACAGACATTGAAATCGGGCATTATGGAAATAGCCGATATTTTTGTTGTGAATAAATCGGACCGTGAAGGAGCCGATCATCTCCGTCAAAATCTGAACAAGCTCATGTCCCATCCGAAACCTGGAGGATGGAATGTTCCGGTGATCAAATGTGCCGCAACAAAAAATGAAGGCATAGAAGATATCATTAGGGAAATAAGCAACCATCAGCAATCCGCTTCGTTTGACGAGAAGAAAACATACCTGCTTACTGAAAAAGCTTATCGGCTGATTCAACAAAAAAGGATGAAAAATATCCATAAAAGGGATTTATCCAAAGCTTTGTCAAAAGTGGCCACTGATCCCGGGTTCAACCTGTATCAGTTTGCAGATCAATTCAATAACTGAATAATTGCGATATTCCAAAATAGTTGTAAATTGACTCGCTTTTTAAATCGTATGACCAATCAGTACGACGACGGATTTTTAATCAAATTTACAAGACGCTTGTTCATTTCCTGCTGTCTGCTGCTCAGCATAGGGCTGCAGCATGCCAGTGCACAAGCTTTTTGGGTTGAAGACTTTGGCAATTCCGCAGCCGGAAATTGTGAACAGGGAACGCTTGCCGGAGGCTTTAATTCTGCACAGGGAACCTGGACAGTTACAGCTTTGGGTCCGGAAGATCCTGATGCGAACCGTTGGTACATCAGTCCGACAGAACCAGGACTACCTGCCGGTGATTGTTCTACTCAAGGTTGTTATATTAATTCACAATATACGGACCGGACTTTGCACATTGGAAATGTGTCCACTTCTCCGAACGCTTTAACATTATGTCCTACCGGAGATTGCGGTGCTGTGTATGATGCGGGAGGATTTCAAACTGCAGTTCAGACTAACTCAAGAGTTGAATCACCTGTAATCAATTGCACCGGACAATATGGAATCATTCTGTATTTTAATTATTTCATGAATGCGGATGACCCAAGTGGTAATGATAATCTTGCTGTTGAATATTTTGATGGGACCACATGGAATACCATTGCAGATCCTCCAATGACGGATCCAATGTGTGGACAAGGATTTGGATTGTGGACAAGATATGCTGTCGCTCTTGGATTCAGTGCCGACAACAATGCGGGAATCAAAATCGGCTTTACCTGGAAAAATGATAATGGCGGTGTGGGTGTGAATCCATCTGTCGCGATTGATAGCATTGCATTACTTGGAACATTACAGCCTGTTGCGGATTTTGAAGCAAGTGACACAGTACTTTGTACTGGTGATTGTATTGATTTCACAGACCTGAGTCAGAATTTCCCGAATGCATGGTCATGGAGTTTTATTGGCGGTACTCCTGCCACTTCCTCAACACAAGACCCAAGCAGTGTGTGTTTCCTCAATCCCGGAAGTTACACTGTTCAGCTGATCGTTTCAAATAGTTCCGGAAGTGACACACTCACAAAAGTTGACTACATCACTGTAAATGCATGTACTCCACCAACTGCAGGATTTGCAGCGGATAGCACGAATATTTGTGAGCGCACCTGTATCAATTTTACAGATCAGAGTATTAATGGAGCAAGTGGCTGGAAATGGTTGTTCCCGGGTGGTACACCTTCAACTTCCACAGATCAGAACCCACAGCAGATTTGTTACTACACTCCCGGTGTATATCCTGTCACTCAAATTGTTTACAATCAATTTGGGTCTGACACCCTGGTGCTACCGGATTACATCAAAGTAAATACCTGTCCGCTGCCCGTTGCAGATTTCGCTACTTTCACTCCGGCGATTTGTTCAAATACCTGTATTAATTTCTTTGATCAATCCACCTTTGGGCCAACCAGTTGGAGCTGGTATTTCCCCGGTGCAACACCGGATACATCCACAGCTCAAAATCCTGTTGGTATCTGTTATCCTACTGATGGTTTTTATGATGTTCAGTTAATCGTAACCAACGGATATGGTTCCGATACAACCATCAAGTATTCCTATGTGCATGTGGAGAGTGTTCCGAATTCATTTGTAAGTCCGGATACAGCCATGTATTCCGGAAGTTCATACCAGTTGATTGCCGGAGGAGGTGCTACCTATTCCTGGTCACCTGCTTATGGATTGGACACTACCGGAGGCAGCAATCCGATTGCTACGCCACAGGAAACTACGACCTATACAGTAAACATCACGGATGTTACCGGTTGTTCGGCTACCCGTCAGGTGACCGTTACCGTTTTGCACAATAACAATTTCTTTGTACCGAATAGTTTTTCACCTAACAACGACGGTTACAACGATTATTTATTTGTGAGAGGAAACAATTTGTATGGAATTCGTTTCACAGTATTTGACCGCTGGGGAGAAAAAGTTTGGGAGACGACCAACCAAACAGAAGGTTGGGACGGCCGTTACAAAGGAAAAGAATTAGATCCGGCTGTTTTCACATATGTGTTGACAATCATTTATGACGACGGTAAAAACCTTACACAGACGGGAACAATAACCCTGCTCCGTTAAGGAAATAGAGAGTATGATAGCGATGAGAAAGTGTTTACATACCTGTCTTTTAGTGCTGCTGGTTTTGAGCGGAGAATGGCTCTATTCCCAGGACGCTCATTTCTCTCAATTCTATTCTACTCCTCTGCAAGTGAACCCGGCGATGACCGGTGTTTATGATGGTAAATTACGGTTTACCAACAATTACAGAACACAATGGACTTCAATTGGAAAAGGATATAAAACAATCCATACCTCTCTGGATGTTCCTGTGGGGAAGACCGATGTAAAAAATAATTATTTCGGTGTCGGCGCGATGATTTATCAGGACAAAGCAGGCGATGCAGGTTTTACTTCGACTGTCATTGAAGGAAGTCTTTCGTATGTCACTGCAATGGATGATGTAGGTGATCATTATTTTTCCATCGGGTTTCAGGGTGGTCTGAATCAAAACAGTCTGGATCTTTCGAAAACGACCTGGGACTCACAATGGAACGGAGATACTTACGATCCGGCTCTTCCTACATTTGAGTCGATTCAGTTGCAACAGTTCGCTTACCTTGATTTCAATGCCGGTTTAATGTATTTCTATGTTCCGGATGGTAATAATTCATTGGCTCTTGGCGCAAGTATGTCGCATGTCGGAAGCCCGAACGTCAGTTTCATCATTCGTCAGGAAGCTCCATTGCGCAGTAAATTCAACATTCATGGAAGCGGAGACCTTTCAGTGAATAAGGAAAATATGACCTGGATACAACCACGGTTTCTGGTGAGCTTGCAAGGCAAACAAAAAGAGATTGTCGCTGGTGGATTTTTGAAGAACAAAGTTCAGTTCAAATCTCGTTACACGAATTACAAGAAAGAAGCATACTTCCTTATTGGTGGCTTCTATCGTTATAAAGACGCGGCAATTCTTGCTGCTCGTTTTGAATACAATACTGTAGGTCTTGGTATCAGCTATGATCTGAACACATCGAACTTGTCAAACCTTGCCGGTTCAGCGAGTGCTTTTGAAATTAATTTATCGTATGTGATGTATGTGAAACGTGGTGAGCGGGCAAAGAATTTCAACAAAATGCCACGCTTCCTCTGATCATTTCTATTCCTGATAATATATCCTTTTCACACGCTGGGATACTCCGGCAAGAACTTCATAGGGAATAGTTCCGAGTGCAGTAGCCATTTCAATCACCGGCAAATCCGTTCCAAAAACAATTACCTCATCACCTTCTCTTGCTGGAATGTCAGTAATATCGAGCATGCACATATCCATACAAACACTACCGACAATCGGTGCCCGTTTTCCGTTTACCAGCATAGAACCGGTTCCATTGCCTAAGCGACGATTGATTCCATCCGCGTAACCAATGGCAACTGTCGCAATGATAGAATCACGGGTGAGTTTGCCTCTCCGGCTATAACCGATGGTCTCATTCGCGGGGACGTTTTTAATTTGTGATATTGTGGTTTTCAGTGTGGCCACATGTTGCAATTGCTGCTGCTCATTATTTGTCGCCGCGAATCCATACAAACCGATACCGAGACGAACCATGTCAAATTGAGCCTCACTAAACCGAAGTATACCGGATGAATTCAGGATGTGCCTGTTGATAGGATATTCAAATTCCTGCTGGATATCTTTACTCATTCGGGTAAATCTATCCAACTGGATACGTGTGAAACCGTCATGTTCAGCTTCATCGCTCGCGGCCAGATGAGAAAAAACAGATTCAACACGAATGTTTTTATTATTTCTCAAACGAACAACCAGTTCGTTGATGTCTCCTTCTTCAAAACCCAGTCTCCTCATTCCGGTATCCAGTTTAATATGGATTCTGAATGGATCACCATCGTGTTTGCGCAGCACTTCATTCAGCTGATTGAGTAATCTGAAATTATAGATCTCCGGTTCCAGGCGATAACGAATCATTGCTTCAAAACTCTGTACCTCCGGGTTCATGACCATTATCGGGAGAGTGATCCCGGCTTTTCTTAATTCAACTCCTTCATCGCTATAGGCGACTGCGAGGTAATCCACATGGTGGAACTGCAGGATATTCGCGATTTCAAAGCTGCCGCTTCCATAAGACATGGCTTTGACCATGGCCATCATCTTGGTTGTAGGCTTCACCCTCGACCGATAATAATTCAGGTTGTGAACAAGTGCATTCAGATTGATTTCCATCACCGTTTCATGCGCCTTTTGCTGGAGCATTTTCCCTATTTTCTCAAAGCCAAATGGACGGGCTCCTTTGAGCAAAATAGTTTCATCACGAAAATCGGAGATGGATGCTTCCCTGAGAAAGTCATCTGTCGTGGCATAAAATTTTGCAGGGATGCCGAAAAGTTGTTGTTGTCTGTGAATAGCGTCACCGATACCGATCATTTTATCGACACCTTTTGCAAGCAGCAGCTGAGCTACTTCCCGGTAGAGACTTTCTTCGTTCCTTCCGCTTTGAAGGATATCTGAAAGGATCACTGTTCTGGTGTTATGCTGTTTTTGCTGATTCAGAAAATCCAGGGCGATGGTTAGTGAGCCTACATCGGAATTATAACTGTCGTTTATTACAGAAGTATTGTTGATTCCGTTTTTCATCTCCAGCCGCATGGCGACAGGATTGAGGAAATGCATGCGTTCACTGATGATGTCCTGTGCATATCCAAGCACGATCATCAGTGACCAGCAATGAATGGCATTGTCAACAGACGCATCATCAGTAAATGGAATTCGGATTTTATGGAACTGATTATTGTATACGGCCTGAATTTCTGTTTCGTCAGTGCCTTTGGTAATTCTTCCTATCTGGAGATCCGCCTTTGCTTTTCGTGACCAGGTGAAACAACGAATTTTTTCATGGTCGAATAAAGTTCGTTGAACTGTATCGTGAATGATCGCGAAGTCCCTGCAGTAAATAAGATTCTCGACCCCGAGAAAAAGTTTCATCTTCTCATCTACCTTCTGCTGAGGTCCCTGAAAATTTTCATCGTGAGCGGTTCCAATATTTGTGAATATTCCGATGGTCGGACGAATCATGTTTTGCAATTTCTCCATTTCACCCGGGCGCGAGATTCCGGCTTCAATCAGAGCCAGCTGATGTTCTTCATTCATCAGCCATAATGAGAGTGGAACACCGACCTGGGAATTAAAACTTTTCGGACTTCGAACGATGTTTTTGTCGGCACGGAGTAATTGATACAACCATTCTTTGACAATGGTTTTACCATTACTTCCTGTTATTCCCAGCACCGGGAAATGGAAACGTTGTCTGTGAAACGCTGCAAGCATTTGCATTGCAACCAGTGCTTCAGGAACTATAATAAAATTTGCTCTGAGGGCTGAAAAACTTTCCGGATAATCCGAAACAATAAAATTCCTGACACCCTGAACAATTAATTCGGGAATGAACCGATGTCCATCGTGACGTTCTCCTTTAATTGCAAAAAAGAGAGATGTTTCAGGATGAATGATTTTACGGCTGTCGGTAAGGAGGTCAACAATCCGGTGATCATCAGGATCGTTGATGACAAGTTTTCCGCCGACAATTTCAGCGATTTGTTCAATGGAATAAACAGATTCAGCCATTTTGGAATCGTGGATCACGATGATTTTTCTCTCTCTTCATTGAAGCATGCACGACAAAGCGGAACATAGCTTTCCTGTTCACCTAAAAGTATTCTTGATGAGTTTGCTACTGTACGGTGGGAATAATTCGCCAGGTTGCCACATTTCATGCAGATGGCATGAACTTTCGTAACGAACTCCGCAATTGCAACCAGACCGGGAATCGGACCAAAAGGTTTTCCAAGATAATCCATGTCCAGTCCGGCAACCATTACACGAATTCCGCGGTTGGCAAGTTTTTCGCAAACCGATGGCAATTCCTCATCAAAGAATTGCGCTTCGTCAATTCCAACAACCTCCACATCATTCGCTAACAAAAGAATTTGCGAAGCTGAATCAACAGGCGTACTTGGAATAAAATTGGCATCATGAGAAACAACATTTTCTTCATGATAGCGGGTATCTACTTTGGGTTTGAATATCTCAACTTTCTGCTTTGCGATACGTGCACGTTTTAAACGACGGATCAATTCTTCCGTTTTACCTGAAAACATGGACCCACAAATTACTTCGATATGTCCACGATGGGGATCATTGGAAGCTAAATTCTCTAAAAACATACGGGATTCAATTTCTAAAGCAAAGTTATGAGTTTTGAAGGGATTTGAAACCCTGAAAACAGGTCAATAATCCATGAAGATGAGAATAATGTCATTCATTTTCAAATTCATCCATTTTAGCTGTTTTGAATTTAAATTTCGAAGAATTGGGATGGTATTGAGTTCTAAATGCACTCCGGTTTTCAGGTAAAAAAGCCCGGGCAAGACGAGAACATTAATGGGCTTTTTCTCAGAACCGAAAAGCAATAATTTTATTGGTTAAAGGGTGTTGATTTCTTACAACATTTTTACAGAAGCTCCGTTGAAAGAGCATATGGCAACCCACGAATTACACCAACAAATTGATTCCCGATTAAAACAGCTGCTTGATTTGCACCGGGAAATGCAACAGCATTCGTCATCTGTACCTTATGCTGAAATTGATCTTTTTTTACAAAAAGTCCGACAGTTGTATGAGGCTTCCCTCCTGCTCCATCATCACAATGCCCTGAAGACGATGGAAGAACTGGAAGCTGCCATTGCCGAACGTTACGCGAAGTCTGAGCCAAGAATGTATGTTCCTTCCCCTGAAGCCATAAAATCAGTCGTGTCGGAAAATCCTTTGCAAACTTCACCTGTTGCTGAGACTCCGGTTTCCACTACTGAATCTTCTGTACCTGAAATTCCTGTGATTGCAGAACAAAAAAATGAAGCGGTTCAGGCAGAAAAGGAAATTCCATCTGTTGAGAAAATACAAGAACCATCGCAGGAACCGGTTCGGCATTCTTTCGAAGAGTTGCTTGCCCAAACATCTGTCAGAACAGAAAATTCAGTGCAGCCTAACACAATGGCTAAACCGAAAAAAGGAAGCGGAGATCTTCATGAAATGTTTGACGAAGTTCCAACGCTTGCAGGAAAATTTGAAGAAATCGAAACTCTGGGGGAACGCATTGCCACGCATCAATCACCGACACGTATCGGAGAAAAACTTCAGCGTAAACCGGTAAAGGATTTGAAAGTTGCGATTGGTATCAATGAAAAATTCCAATTCATTAATCAACTATTCAGCGGAGATTCCTCCACTTACCACAGTGCAGTGGAACATTTAAATAACTGCCAAAGTTATGAAGCAGCTTCCGGTTATGTGAACAATAATCTTGTTCCAAAATACAATTGGGATCTCACATCCACTCCTGCTGCAATATTCATTGACCTCGTGGAGCGCAGGTTCATCGCCTAATTTCTGATCATGTCTCATCTTTACCTGGTTCCAACTCCTATCGGAAATCTGGAGGACATCACTTTACGTGCTATCCGGATCCTGAAGGAAGTTGATCTGATCCTGGCTGAAGATACCCGCACCAGTGGTTTTCTGCTCAAACACCTCGGCATCGAGAAACGTATGCAATCCTACCATGCTCATAATGAGCATAAGGTTGTAGAAGATATTGTAGCCCGAATCGCCGCAGGTGAAAAAATTGCCCTGATCACTGATGCCGGCACCCCGGGAATTTCCGATCCCGGCTTTTTGATTGTCCGGGAGTGTGTCAGGAACAATGTTCCTATCGAAACACTTCCCGGAGCAACAGCATTGATTCCGGCTCTGGTCAATTCAGGTTTACCCTGCGACCGTTTTTGCTTCGAAGGCTTTTTACCCCAGAAAAAAGGCCGTCACACACGGTTGACAAACCTGAAAGAAGAAACCAGAACCATGATTTTTTATGAATCTCCTTTCAGATTGGTCAAAACGCTGGAACAGTTTAGCGAGTATTTCGGGGCAGACCGTCAGGCTTCGGTTTCCAGGGAATTGAGTAAACTCCATGAGGAGAATTTTCATGGAACGCTGAAGGAATGTCACTTACATTTCTCCTCCAAAACAGTAAAAGGAGAAATTGTCATTGTTCTTGCCGGAAAAGGAAATGATGTTCCAGAGGAAGAATAAGAATCATCAGCTTTTTTCTTCGTTTCTTCACAGCATGTCCAATATTATTTCTGATCTTCATGGGTCAATTTTGATCCATGAGATTTCTGGCCGGACTTCTTTTCCTTATGAATTTCATTTCCTTCCCGGGGATTTCGCAGAACCTATGTACCAACGGAAATTTTGACTCCTTCACAACATTACCCAACAATTACGCGCAAGTATGTTATGCCAATGGCTGGACCAGCCCCAGCGGAGTCTGTGCGTTGGTAGTCGGCACAGGTAGCCCTGATTACTACAATACTGGAGGAACCGGAGGTTGCAAACCACCTGCCACCTGGTGGGCGACTGTTTCTCCTCACAGTGGAGCCGGTATGGAAGGTTTCGCCGCCTGGTATTCGGGAAATTACAGGGAATACATTTCCAGACAGCTTAGCAACCCTCTTACAGTTGGTCAGGTATATACAATTTCCTTATGGTATACCAATGGAGTGAGCACTATTCACGGATATGGATGTAATAACCTGGGAATCGCGTTTTCTTCCGCTCCATTGACTCAAACAGGCGGAGCACCGATTTCCTATGTCCCGCAGCTTGAATCAAGTGCCGTGCTTTATTCGACCACCTGGCAACAACTTAGTTTTGTCTACACACCTACCAGTCCTGATCAGTACATTACCATTGGTAATTTTCGCAACAATGCTGCAACTACTATCACCCTACTTGGAACAGGTACAACTGGCGCATATTATTATGTTGACGATATTTCTGTTACTCCCGGTACCACTTTGCCGGTAGAATTGATTTCATTTACTGCTGAAGAAAAGGAAAATCAGATCGAATTGAAATGGACTACCGAATCAGAAACAAACAATGCGTATTTCTCTATTCAACATGCCGACAATGAATACAATTTTCATGAAATTGGAAGAATTGAAGGCGCCGGGAACAGCACCGTGCTGAACGAATACAAGTTCACTGACGAACACCCGGCGAATGACATCAACTATTATCGTTTGCAACAAAATGATTTTGATGGAACATTAACCTACAGTCAGACCATTGCTTGCAGGAAAAACAAAAGATCCGATTTTAACTGGCTTTATAACAGTGGATCCAATAAACTGACAGTTATTTTTAAAGATACTCCCGGACCACATCAAGTGATTCATTTACATTCGATGGAGGGAAGAACTATTTTTCAATCAGATAATATTCGCGAAAAAGAAGTGGATATTTCCACAGAGAATATTCCGGATGGAATTTATGCTTTGGAAATTGAAGACGATGATTCCCGATCCACCATTAAAGTAGCTTTGTTCCACTGATCATGGAAAAGGGTTGTTAATTGGAAAGAATTAATTCTTGTCCTTTCAGAGAAAAAGATCGGAAGCAATTCGATCTGCGAAAAATTTTCCTCTTCTGGTAAGCACAAGATTTTCTCCCTGCAGCTCGATTTGTTCATCATCGAGAAGAGGAATAATATTTCGTTGAAATTCCATGGCAGACTTTTCACCAAATTCAAGAAAGAGTTTTCGCAAACTAATTCCCCAAATTGTTCTCAAAGATGTGAGTACATACTCATTGAATTTCTCCTCATTACTCAGGTCTTCTCGCTCGAAAGGAACAATATTCTCATCAATGGAGCGGATGTACTGTGGATTATTTGAGATATTCCACTGACGGCTGACTTTATTGTAAGAATGAGCGGAAGGCCCGATCCCTAGGTACGGCTCTCCACTCCAGTAAGAGGTATTGTGTTTGGAATAATTGCCGGGTTTGGCAAAATTCGAAATTTCGTAATGTTCAAAACCGGCCCAGGCAGCGCGATCCATCAGCATTGCAAAATGAATGGCTGACATTTCCTCATCCACTTCCTGAACTTTACGGTCACGGATTAATTTGGCCAAAGCTGTTCTGGGCTCAACTGTAAGCGAGTAACAGGAAAGATGTTTAACGCCTAAAGTAAAAGCCGTTTCCATATTTTTTTCCCATTGTTCCTCAGAGAGTGTAGGAATACCGTAGATGAGATCGATGGAGATATTGTCAAAGCCTTTGTCCTGAGCAAGACGAACAGCATCATAGGCTTGCATTGCATTGTGCGCACGATTCATGTATTTAAGATCCTCATCGGAGAAACTCTGGATACCAATACTCAAACGATTGACACCGGCTGCACGAATTTCATCAAGTCGTTCGGCTGTCAGGTCGTCCGGGTTTGCTTCGAGAGTGATTTCCGCATCCGAATCGACAGAAAAATTTCTGTTGATGGTTTCAAAGATTCCTTTGAGTTCATCACCTGTCAGCAATGAAGGTGTTCCGCCGCCAAAATAAATTGTACTGAGCTGGTTGGTACCGAGATAATCACTCCGAAGTCCGATTTCCTTCCGCATCGCTTCCAGCATTGCGGATTTTGTGTTGTGAGTAGTGGAAAAATGAAAATCGCAGTAATTGCAAGCTTGCTTGCAGAATGGGATGTGAAGATAGAGACCGGGCATGGTTGCAGTGTTTCTTGCTCGTTTACTTTGATAAAGATAATATTTATCCCCAATTGGCAAGATGAAATACGGAGGATTCTGTTCGCAGCAGGTAATCCACCTTGCTTTTGGGCGTAATGGTGTATGTCAAACCGGAGAGAGAGGCCCCGGGTTATTTCTTTAAAACGATGCGGAATGTCGTTCCTTTGCCAATTTCCGAGCTTTTTACGAAAATCTGGCCGTCATGGTAATCTTCGATAATCCGCTTGCTGAGTGACAATCCGAGGCCCCATCCCCTGCTTTTGGTGGTGTAACCGGGCTTGAAGATGGTCTTATAAGACGACTTCGGAATGCCTTTTCCGGAGTCTGTAATGTCCATGTATACGAATTGTTGCTGATCTGTAATTGCAATGCTAATGGCACCTGCTCCACTCATCGCGTCCAATGCATTCTTCAGGATATTTTCAATTACCCATTCAAACAGCGGAACGTTCATCGGAGCAAAAATCTCGTGATGTGGTTTATCGATGTGAAAATTCACCTGATCAGAAGTGCGGTTACGAATATAATCTACCGAATGTCGGAGCACATCGTACACATCTTCTTTTTTCAAGGCCGGTGCAGCTCCAATTTTTGAGAACCTGTCTGTTATGGTTTGAAGCCGGTGCAAATCCTTTTCTATTTCACTGGTATATTCCGGATTTGTCCCTTTCATTTTTAACAATTCCAACCAGGCAAGCAGACTAGATAAAGGAGTTCCAAGTTGATGCGCGGTTTCTTTTGCCATACCAACCCATACCTGATTTTGTTCCGCCTTCCGTGATGTACTGAATGCGAGGTAAGAAACAAAGAGGAACAATGCGATAACTGCCAGCTGGAAATAAGGATAATAACGGAGCCTTACCAGTAATTCAGAATCCTTGTAGAGGATGTATTGCTTAAAATTCTGGGCTATCTTTATTTCGATCGGCTCATGCTGGGAGCGCATGATTGCAACCTGGTTTTTCAGATACGTTGAATCCAAAGCGCGGAGAGAATCCAGGTTTCGGGATGAAATGACTTTAAAATTTTCATCCGCCCAGATTACAGGGATAGTGTTGTTATTACTGATGACACTGGAGAGAAAATTAATATCGGTATTGACTTCCGAAACATCCGCAAGCCTTTTTGTCGCCTCCGCCCAGAGTTCAATCTTTTTATGCTCTTCATCAGCCAGCTTGTTCACCAGTTTATTGGTATACCACAGCGAAGCTGCTCCTATCAACAAGGCTGCAAGCAGGAGCAGAAGTTTCCAACGTTGTTTTTGGGTGTAAATATTCACCTCAGGTTGTGTGTTTTAGGAAAAATGCAGGATTTCAATAAAATTTCCTGCTCTGATGAGTACAAAGATGGAAGATTTCCTTGAAATGGGAAATTAGATTCTGTACTAATTTGGAAAATTTTCCGGCAGATGGTCTAAAAAAGAAGAGCATCCCGGAGGATGCCCAAAATCATCGGAAAAGCCTAATTGCCAGGTGATTTCAACTTTCCGATTTGATGGATCGGAAAGCCCTGTCAGGTGCTTATTCACTACTGCTCCAATCAATTTGCAGTTCTTCCTTTTTCTTTCTGGTTTCAATACGGTTTGTGTCCTTTTTGAACATCCCGAATTCTTCCTTCAATATTCCTTTCAGATTTTGCTTTTCACGGACTATATCTGTTTTAATTTTTTCCTTCACTCCATTATGGTCATAACTAAATTTAGGATTATCAACAGGTCCTTTCATGCTCAGCAACAATTGTGTCCTGCCCAGTCCATCGTCTTCGATTTCTCCAAACTCCGAATTGGTTTGAACCTTCTTTCCCAAAACATCTGTAAGCAAAAGCTTGAGACGATAATCAACGATGTTGTCGAAATTATGTGTACCACTTGCAGTGATATTCATCGCTGAAGAATTGATCGCCATGCTTGGAATGGAGATCAACTCATTGGCAATATAAATTTGATTTTTCAGCGTAGAGAAGCGGATATGATTCAGGTCCGGAACTTTCAGGTAGCGTGACAAAGCAAGAATCGGTGTGAAATTGATTAACTCACCGTTTTCAATGGTGATATCACAGGTAGATCTGACTTTACGTGAATCAATATTCAGATCAATCGACCATGCTGAATTGAACTGAACATCCGCACTCACCCGACCCTTTACGTTTTTATCCGTCATGGTAGTCTGACCGAAATTTTCCATTTGTGTGAATAATTTGGTCACATCCAGACGGGCAATTTTAGAATCAAAATTCATGAAGACGCTGTCCTTGCGTGACGCATTGATCGTCGCATCCATATACACCATCCCATCCATGGCAGCGAAAGTCAGTCCGCGTCCGGTGATAACCTGGTGATCAAGGTGAATTTGTCCCTGCATACGTGATGCTCTGAATTGACGGAAACGGATGTTGCCAACTGTCACATCCAGATTGCTCACCAATCGCGGATTGAATTTCAGAATATACGATGTGTCCCCTTGTGTGGTCGCGACTTTGTTCGACATCAATTCATCCAGATCAAGAAGTGAGCTGTTCAATTTCGCGTCAAACAAAGCAGGCTGATTTGGTATCAGAATAAAATTGACAAAATTGTTGAATCGGCCGCTCAGGCGAAGGTCACTGGAAGAAATATTTCCGGTCAGGAGGTTTACAGCAATATCGTTGTCCTGCAAAGTGAAATTCCCGTTGATATTTTTAAACTCCAGGGGATTTCTTTTCAACTGGAAAGCCACATTTTTTAAATCAATGGTACCGGATGCCTGCACTTTGTATAGCTGTCCTGAATTCAGACTCGGCAGATCCTTGACTTTGCCGGCGAAGGCAATTTTCAGATTCATACTCCCTGAAAGTGATTCCAGTGTATCTTTCTTGATGAAATGCTGTAATTGAGACAAATCCAGATCGGCAGCGGCACGGAGTGAAAGAAATGGATTTGCAAGATCCGTCAGTCTTAAATCACCTTTCACTGCATGTCCTCCGAGTGAAGCTGAAATCGAGGGAATCACCAGTTCATCTTTGCCATTTGCAGCATGATTGAGATAAGTACCGGTAAGATTCAGGCTTTGAAGGGAGATATCCTGATCTTTGGGTGTTACAGATCCATCTCTGACTGAAAAGGCGATCGCTACTTCCGGATTTTTTGTGTGACTGACAGGCCCTTTTATTGTTGATTTGAAAATAAATTTTCCTGTGCTTTTAAATGACTCCAGATAATGGACATAAGACGGTGGCAGCATGCTGATGAATGAAGCCAAATCGGCTTCATGCGAAGCAATGCTGAGATCAAGTCCTGTCGATGTTTTTGTGCTGCTGACATTTCCTTCCACGTCAAAAAGGAAATCCGCGACCTGAACGGTGCTTTTCCCAAACCGGTATAAACCGTTAGCATTATCAACCGCCAGTCCTGAGTGAATAAGAACTTTCTTACCGTTAACATAATTGATCTTGTTCACGAAAAAATGATCGACGAACAAATCCGCATTTGTATTCAGTGTGAATTGTCCTGCTGAAAATTTCCCGCTGAGTACAGAAGTATTGGATGTAAAAAGATAATCCTGATTATCGTGTTCATTGAAATACCTGATCCGGACATTCTTCAGGCTGATCAGATGAACGTCAACCGTTGATGATTCCGCAGTGGTATCTTCAGAAGTTTTCCAGAAATGATAGTTATTCTTTCCGTTGGCATCAATATGAATATTGGCCATTCCGTCTTTCACCAACACTTTTTTGATGGAAATATTTTTGTCAAATACTCCCATGATGTTAAAGAGGAAAGAAATATTTTTCGCATACAATAAAGTGTCTTTTTCTTCCCGATCACAAACTTCTTTGGTCATCACTTCTTCCATGTCGAAGGATGCATACGGAAAATGACGGAGTACAGAAAAGTTGAATTCTTTGACTTTGATTTCAGTGGCGAGATGCTGATTGAGCTGGGCCAACATCATCTTCTTAATTTCAGAACCGTAAAAAAAACCGATGATTAGTCCAAGGGAAACAAAACCAAGCAAAACCACTCCTGTTATTTTCAGGAAAAACAATAAAGTACGTTTGACTTGGGATGACATGGTTCTGGTTAACGGGAGAAGCATTTCATTTATTGCAAGACTGAAAGAATTCAATCATTCAGTTGATTTGCAGATATATTTACGTGTAAGAAAGCCGATATGTTGCTGAACCAAAAGATTGTTTTTTTGGCTGTCAGAATGAAAAAAATCGAAATGACCGCGCTTAACGCAGAATCACAAAACAGGTTCCGTCAAATGAAAAATAAAATATAAAACAGTGTGTTTATTGTCCCAGATCCCTGAGCCAGGCTTCCACCAGAGGAATTTCTTTCGCGTCAACAAGGTTCAGTCCGACCATGGCTTCATAACACCGGTGCAAATTTCCACCGAGATTATTGAGTCCGGATTTCAGATCCAGCTTTTCGAGAGTTTCGGCGATACGGAGGTTGTTGGTGTAACCTGAAATTTCATCAGCAAAATCCCGCATCAGGTTGTGCATATTCCTTTCCTGCCAAACGGTTGCAGGATGAAAAAGAATGCTCCAGTTATTTTCCCAGGCGATACGTTGGGCGATAAAACTTCTCCAAATATCGGTCATCCGGAAACTGCAATAAGAGGGAAGATACATTAATGGAAAAGCATCTTTGAACCAGGTTGTGTTCTGGCTATTGAACGGGCACCAGGTTTTATTTCCCAATGCAATTTTCGCATCACCTTCAAAATTCAAAGGCAAAGGAAGGATCAGACGATAAATCGCGTCCACATCCGGGTTTTCATTGGCTAATCCCTGCTGAATGGGACAATCACAATCTTTTACATTGAAATCACTGAGTGGAGGCAATGCATCCTGCAATTTTTCGAGGGCAAATCCTCTTGGCCAGATCCGCGCCTTGGTGTAGTATTCATAGACATTCACCCAACCTTTTTCCTGAAGCGGGTGGGCTGGAACAATTCTGTTTCTTTCTGCCCAGAACTCGGGATGAGCATAATTGTCATCATCTGTTTCAAGAATTTGTTTTGCACCATTTCGTATTGCCAGGAGATATCCGATATTTTTTCTTCCATAATGTTTTTCGGGCAATAGTTTAACGATGGATAAATCAAGCTGACGCTGGCGTTCGAGGCTGTAAAAATCACAGCCTTCCAGGATAAAATCAGATGGAGAAGCTTTGTCGCCAATCATGTAAAAAGGAATGCCGGCTTTTTTACAATGGGAAGCATAAGCATTCAGGACAGGATGGCCGGAAGCAGCGATTGAAGTGATTACCAAAGCAGTATCCATCATGAACTCAAAGAGATTTGGCCTGAAAAGTCAGGCGTTGAACAAAATAAAACCAAAGCACCTGGATCGAATTCAGGATTGCTTTCCGAGAGACACTTGGAGAGGGTGCCCTGTAGTGTATTGGAACTTCAATGTATCTTTTTTTACGAAGTAAATAACGGACTTCTGTCTGATAAAAATGAGCCTTCGACTTTAAAGGATAAGCAAGAAGTTCTTTGACAACGGAACTGTGAAATCCCTGAAATCCGGATGTCATGTCTTTCATGCGTGAACCCAGAAGAATATTGGACAAAATTGTTCCCATCCGGGAAAGAAATATTCTTTTAAAAGAAGATTGCCAGATGGAACCACCGTTCATAAACCGGCTTCCGAACGCGCATTCATTTCCTTCGTTAAGTACTCTCAGGAACATGGGTATGGCCCGTGGGTCATGAGACAATCCGGCATCCATTTCAATTACAAAATCATGATGGGGACAAGCCTCACGGTATCCGCGAATATAGGCGTCGACAACATTTTTATTTTCAGGAGCCCAGACTGTAACAAACCGAGCGTCTTTTTCGGAAAGTGCTGTACACAAATCTCTCGTTTTATCTTTTGAAACCTCATCCACCACAAAATAGACTTTCCCGGATTGCAAAAAGTCAAGTACTTGTGTAAGAGCTTCAACAAATGGAAAAAAATCAGGTTCTTCATTCGCCATCGGAATAACAACAGCGAAGTTGTATGCTCTTAAATAATATAAATTCGGATGCGTACTGATTTTATCCGTCCCGAATGATTCCATGAGGGGCAAGATACGAAGCGAAAAGGTTATGGCAAAAAATTGAAACAAAGCCCGGATATGAAAACATACCCGGGCTCTGCTCAATAGAAAAAGCTTGTTCCTTATTTGATCGCGGCTGCATACAACCGGGAAACTTCATCCCAATTGACAAGATTCCACCAGGCAGCGATATAATCAGGGCGACGGTTTTGATAGTTCAGATAATAAGCATGTTCCCAAACATCCAGTGCCATGATCGGACTGCCTTTCACTTCAGCAATGTCCATCAGGGGATTGTCCTGATTTGGAGTAGAGCTTACAACCAGTTTTTTATCTGCACCAACGGTGAGCCATGCCCAACCGCTTCCGAAACGAGTAGTTCCTGCGGCATTGAATTTTGTTTTCAGTTCATCGAAATTCCCAAACGCGGAATTGATGGCTTCAGCAAGAGCTCCTGTCGGAGTGCCGCCGCCACCCTGCTTCATGAGTGTCCAGAACAGACTGTGGTTATAGTGACCACCTCCGTTGTTACGAACAGGCATTGGGTATTTGGAAATATTTTTACAAATATCTTCAATAGACATCTTCTCGGCATCTGTACCTGCAATGGCATTGTTCAGATTGGTAACATAAGCCTGGTGATGTTTGGTATGATGGATTTCCATCGTGCGCGCATCAATATGCGGTTCCAACGCATTGTATGCGTAGAGTAGTTTTGGGAGTTCGAATGACATGATATGTAGATTTAAATAGTAAAACTGTGCAAAGTTAGGGTTTTATTTTTTGCACAAAAAAAACAGGTTAATCCTGTCAGTTTCATCGTTTATGCAATTGTGGAATCAGGATACCATTCAAACTGCCAATTAAAAGGCCTGCAAGGACATCAGATGGAAAATGTTTACCGGCTCTGTAACGAAAATAACCGGTAGCAATTGGTAGTGCTGCCGCGCCTGCCCAAATCCAGGGATCACGAGAGCGGTTTGGATGGGTAGAGGTGTAAACTGATGCCGTATACATCGCGGCTGTGGCTGTTAATGCAGTATGTCCTGAGAAAAATGACGCGGTTGCATCAGGTTTTCTCTTTTCTGAAAGTGGGGCTGATGGATTGTAGACAAAAGGCCGTTTGCGCTTTACCAGACCTTTGACAAGTTGAACTTCTGCAGCAGTGAGCAGAATGGACTCAATGGCCATCACCGAAACGGCAAGATCATCATGACGAAATTCTTTTCCGAAAAATAAAGTTGTCGGAGTCACGAGACCCAGAAAAAGCAGGTCATCACTTATCTGCGCGGATGTTCTACTATAACGAAGTGTCGCAGGACGGTCGAAAGTATTTATCGATGAATTGTTCAGTCTGGAAATTTCATCAGGCGATAAACCGGATTTGTGTTTGTACAGAATGTTTCCGCCAATATTAAAACCGATTAAACCTCCGGCGGTAATGTACTCTTCGGGCGAATGAAGACGGTATGGGATCTGAGCAAGACAGTTGTGATGACCATCAATCAGCAACAGTAAAAGCAAGGGTGCAAAAATTCTTTTCACCATTGTTCCCGTCAAATATCGGCGCGAAAGAAAACCATCAATCACCTTTGACTGCCACTTGTTTGTGCTCGACCATGTCAATGGCTTTTTTCAATGCTACATCCAGTGTATGTACCACAGGATAAAAACCATCGTTCTTCCAGATCTGTCTTGCAATTAAGGCTTTAATCTGAACACGAATAATTCCACCGGAAATGCGAGAACCTTTTTCATCGACAGGAACACCGCTCTTTACAGCAAATTCAAGGAACTGATTGTATATCTGGTCAGTCGTATTGAATGCTGCATTAAACGCTTCGAATGATTTGAATTTTTCAAAATCAGCCCGGTTTTTATCAAGGTAATTGTATGCAAACTGATTGATTAATCCTTTGCTATTTACATCACCATAATAGGCTGAACTTCCGGTAGTATCCATTGCTACAAATTCATCGGGCATGATACCACCACCACCATAGACAATTTTCCCGCCCGGAGTTTTGAATTTGAGAGAATCGGTAAAATGAATGCTGTCGGAAGAAAGCAACTCTCCTTTTTTCAGGCGCTCATAAAGTTCGTTCTCGTAATTTTCATATCCTCCTTCGTATGATTTCTGGATACATCTTCCTGTAGGAGTATAATAGCGGGCAATGGTTAAACGGATAGCAGAACCATCGGGAAACTCGCTTTGTTCCTGCACCAGTCCTTTACCGAAAGATCTTCGTCCGATAAGTGTAGCACGATCCCAATCCTGCAATGCTCCCGCTACAATTTCACTCGCGGAGGCGCTTCCTTCATCGATCATAACAACCAGGGCACCCGTTTCAAAGAATCCTCTTTCGCTGGCATAAAATGGTTCTTTTGGACGTGATCTTCCCTGAGTATATACAACAAGTTTTTTATCAGGAAGAAATTCATCCGCGATTTGTATCGCTGTTTTCAGATATCCACCCGGATTTCCGCGCAAATCAAGAACAAGGTTTTTCATTCCTTTCTCTTTCAGCTTCATAAATCCATCGAGATATTCTTCATAAGTCCGGTCAGCAAAATGACTCACCTTGATGTATCCCGTTTCTTTATTCAGCATGTAAGCTACATCCACACTATAAATCGGAATTTTTCCCCGCGTGATGAGGTAGTCTCTTGTCTGCCCATTGGTTTTTCTGAAAATGGTCACCTTTACTTTCGTTCCACTCGGACCACGGAGAGATTGCATGACCTGATTGCTTGTGATGTTGATACCGGCCACATTTTTCCCATCCACTTTGATAATTCTGTCGCCCGGTTGAATCCCGAGTTGTTCAGACGGACCTCCGGCTACTGCGGAAACCACCATGATTGTATCTTCTTGTATGTGAAATTCAACACCGATACCATCGAAGTTTCCTTCAAGAGGTTCGTTCATGGCCTGCAATTCATCCGATGGAATATAGGCTGAATGAGGATCCAGCTGGTGCAACATATCTTCAATTGTTGACTCAACCAGCTTTTTTTGATTGACTGTATCTACATATTCACTGTTGATGTAATTGATTACATCATTCAGCTTGTTGAACTGTCCTGTCCGAAAAGAGAAAAGCGAACGATTGTTTTTGAACGGTTCATTAAGTCGCATTCCAATATAAATTCCACCGGCAAGGAGTGCCGCGAAAACGAAGGGTAACCAGAGCTTTATTTTATTCACGGAAGATGATAAGATACGTAAGGATTAATGTATGCTGTAAGTTCTTTAAACTCCGAATGCCAAAAAATGTTTTGGGCTGAAGGCAGATAAATCGGGCTTTTTAAGAGAAATTAACACGGCTTTTCCGGCTTCAATTTCAAACCGTTGCCGGAAGCTGATAATGAATTACCTCCACGCCAAAACGGCGAAGAAAATCAACACCTTCATCACTTTGAATGCCCTTGTAACTGGCATAGGATTCCAGGTAAAGTACTTTTTTTATTCCCATTGTAAAGATGATCCTGGCGCAGGCAAGACACGGGGACAGCGTAACATAGAGCGTCGACCCATCCATTGGTACACCATTTTTTGATGCATATAGGATAGCATTCTGCTCCGCATGGAGGGCAAGGGAACAGCTTCCTTTGCTGTCGCGTGGACAACCGGTTTCAGGCCATTCCTGATCACAATTGTGAGTTCCTGCCGGAGGGCCGTTATAACCCAGAGAAACGATACGGGTGTCTTTGGTGAGTACTGCTCCTACTTTTATTTTAACACAGTGAGACTTATTTGCCAGATTACTGGCCAGTCCCATGTATATTTCGTCGAAGGTTGGTCGATGCATTGTCATAAAGTATACAAAGATACGAGAAAGTGCTTCCTTTTTCCTGTTTAGACCTGAATTCAGGCAATAGTATCAGGTCCACCTATTTCTTCTCAAATTGAAAAACAGAAGATTACGAGCTTCTGAAAACCAAAATTCCCTTTAGGAATTGTCATGGAAGGTCAAAAGTAGGTAGGAATGCGTTACTGAACCTTGATAATAGCTGCAAAGAGATTGTCACTAACCCGGTATCAAGTGACTATAAATGAGTCCAAATTCTTCAAAAACTTTGAAATATGGCATTCATTATTATTTTTGCATCAAATCTCTATCCATGAAAAAGGTACTCTTCCCGATTGCCCTGTCCGGCTTATTATTCTTTTCTTCCTGCAGCAATGAACCAAAAAAGTCTGAATCTGAATCAACACAAATGCCTGATTCAACAACTCTGGTAGAAGATTCAGCTACAAAAAAATCAAAAGAAATTCTCGACTTCAAATTCTTCTATACTATCGCCAATCTTCCTTCACCAATGGAAATGATAAACGCGATTTATCAGAATGATGTTCCTTTCAATAAAGAAATGTTGAACTCTCCTTCCAACGAGGAGAAATACAATACTGCCTATAAAAAAGCGATCAACTACGGCGTGTACGGAATTGATATGGCGTATGCCGCTTTCTATGGACAAAATCAGGACCTGTTAGAGTACTACTCTACAACAAGAAAATTATCAGAGAAACTGAATGTTCAGGAGACATTCGACACTTTCACTCAACGTTTCCGTGAAAATGCTGACAACAAAGATTCACTCGTATCTATGATTGACCGCGCTTATTCTGAGACTGATGCTTATCTCCGCAGCAATCACCGTCTCGAAGTTGCAGCACATGTACTTGCAGGAAGTATCATGGAAGTTCAATACCTGAGTATCGAACTGATGAAAAATCAGGATCAGACAAAAGCCAATGCCGGTATCTTTGAAAAAATTTACAATCAGAAACTCTATCTCGAAAACCTCATCAGTTTGTTTGATGAATTAAAGAAATATCAAAGCTCAAAGAATTTGCAGGATCAGCTTATTACTTTGAAAAAGTCATTCGACGCGGTGAAATCACCAGCTGACCTTACTAAACCTACCATGGCCGGTTTGTCTGCTGCTGTCACCAAGGTGAGAGCGGAAATGATTCAATAGTCTGTTGTCCGTCTAAAACATTCCTGCTCATCTGATTCAGGAAAAAACCATGAACCCACAGGTTCATGGTTTTTTTTATGACTTATTAAAAGTTTATTTTTACTTTCAACGCTGCAGAATGGAGAGACCGGAAGGCCAGGAAAATGCACATCCACTCTTCTATTCACTATTTATTACATCCTGATCATTTTATGTCTGAGCGAATATTAAGGGCTTTAATGCAATTGTTTGCAATTGGTGCAAGTCTCGAACGATTGACGCAGCAAAGCCGGTCTGTTGTTGAATCATTTCTGAGACAACAAATCAGTCTTCAAAGAATTCCTGAATACCTCACCCTGTTTGATGAACAATTGCATCTGCTCGAAGGTGTGGCAGATCCGACCAAAGTCAGAAAAAAACTCGCGGTCAGCTCAGTCAAAGCGTTGAGGATATGTACTGAGATCAACAAGGAACTAAATACCCGTCAGAAATATATTGTCTTTATTCGTCTTGCAGAATTCATGTACAGCTCTCCTGAAGAAATCACAGAGCCTGAACGTGAGTTCCTGGAAACAGTAGCGAATGTATTCACGATTGAGCCGGATGATCATGCGTATTGCATGGCGATCACCGAACCTCAGACTTCTGCAGAAAAACTGGACGCTCATCAGATCCTGCTTGTTCAACACGATAAAAATCCGGAAGTACGACACGGTCTTCAGTTGCATCATCATGATCTGGAAGGCTCACTCTGGTTTTTGCATTTGCGTCGCGCGGGAATTTTTATTCTCCGCTATTCAGGCAAAGATTCACTTACTGTAAACGGACAACCGGTAGATCCTCAAAGAGTATCCGTATTCACGCAAGGAGCTGTATTGCGCGGACAAAAAATTCAACCGCTTTATTACAGTGATGTGCTGCGTCCCTTTCTTGAAACGAAAGAAGAAAGCAGACTCATCATGCAGGCAAAGGAACTTGAATACAAGTTTAAGAGTGGTGCCAAAGGTTTGCATTCTTTGAATTTCACAGCTCAGTCGGGACAACTTGTTGGAATTATGGGAGGCAGCGGTGCGGGAAAATCAACTTTGCTAAGTGTGCTGAACGGCACAGCGAAACCTTCTGCAGGTGCATTGCTGGTCAATGGTACTGACGTTTATTCTGATCCTGCTCACCTTGAAGGAGTGATTGGCAATATCCCACAGGATGATTTGCTCATTGAAGAATTGAGTGTTTTTCAGAACCTTTTTTACAATACTAAACTGGTCTACGGTAACCTCCCGGATTCTGAGATCAGTATGAAAGTGATGAACACTCTTGAATCTCTTGGTTTGACTGAAATCAAAGATTTGAAAGTTGGAAATCCTTTGAACAAAACGATCAGTGGTGGTCAGCGGAAACGACTGAACATCGCTCTGGAGCTTGTGCGTGAACCCGGAATTCTTTTTGTGGATGAACCTACTTCCGGACTTTCATCAAGAGATGCTGAAAATGTGATGGATCTGCTGAAACAACTGGCTTTGACAGGTAAATTGGTATTTGTGGTTATTCACCAGCCAAGCTCTGACATTTTCAGAATGTTTGATAAGTTATTATTACTTGACGTAGGTGGATTTCCCATATTCTTCGGCAATCCATCTGATTCACTTATTTATTTCAAACGTCAGGCTAACCTTGCGGATGCTGAAGAAGGAGAATGTCCTGCCTGCGGAAATATTAACCCTGAACAACTGTTCAATATTGTTGAGCTGAAAGAGCTTGACGAATTCGGAAATCAAACCCGCAACAGGAAAGTTACACCTTCGGAATGGAATACGTTGTATAAGGAAAAGGGCAATTCCAATGGCTTCAACGAAGAGGTTCCTCCATTGCCGGAACAAACAAATAAAAAAGCGGGCCCATTCAAACAATGGAGAATCTTTTTTACTCGTGATTATCTGAGCAAACTGAGTAATACACAATACCTGATGATCAATTTGCTGGAGGCTCCGGTGCTGGCGATCATCCTTGGTTTTATTCTGCGTTACAAACGACCTGAGTCAGATTATTTTTTCAGCGACAATCCAAATATACCTGCCTATTTATTTATTTGTGTTATTGTTTCCCTCTTCCTGGGATTATCCGTGAGTGCTGAAGAAATCATTCGTGACCGCAAAATACTTCAGCGGGAAAAATTCCTGAACCTTTCAAAGCAAAGTTATCTGTTCTCTAAAATTGCCTTGCTATTTATCCTTTCCGCCATTCAAACGGTTTCCTTTCTTGTCATTGGCAATTTGATTCTTGGTATTCACGATATGTGGGGAACTTATTTCCTCGTGTTGTTTACGACTTCCTGTTTTGCCAATCTGCTCGGACTGAATATTTCCTCGGCATTAGATTCGGTAGTTACAATTTACATTCTCATTCCATTTTTGATTATTCCACAAATTTTATTGAGTGGAGTGATTGTTCGTTTTGAAAAACTGAACCCCGTTATCACTACTCAGAAAGAAGTCCCTCTGGTCGGAGACATTATGGCTTCGCGCTGGGCCTTCGAAGCACTCGCTGTGAATCAATTCAGGAATAACGAATACGAAAAGAACTTTTTTGATCTGGAAGCAGAAGTGAGTCAGTTGTATTTCAGAAAAGATTTATGGATTTCTGAAATGAGAAAAAGCCTTGACAAAACCGAAAGATTATTGCAAGCCGGAAAAAGCAAGGAGGAGATTGAAAACGGAATTCGTTTGATGCGGAATGAATTGAGCGATTATGGGGAGAGCCATCCCGACAAACGCTTCCCGCAGATTCAATCACTGAACGGCAACAACCTGAACGCGGAAGTTATTCAGGCCGCACGTACATTTCTAAATACTTTGCATGATCAGCTGATCGATGAATTCAACGATGCCAACAACCGCAAGGATGAATTGATCACGGTCATGACGAATACAGAAGAAAAGAACGAAGCATTTCTTTCCCTGAAAAAGAATTATCGCAACGAAGAGCTCGATGAAGTTGTGCGGAACAACCGTTCACTGGAGAAGGTTGCAGTTTATAAGGATCACATCATACAACGCTATGAACCTGTTTTCATCCTGGAGCCCAATAAAAAATTCCTGCGCAGCCAGTTTTTTGCTCCTGTGAAAAATGTCTTTGGAAAAGCTGGCGATACGTATTGGGTGAATTTGATGGTAATCTGGTCGATGACAGTATTTCTGTATTTCGCGCTGAGCTTCGACTGGTTCAGGAAACTGCTTTCTGTCGGGAAAAGATTCAGGAAAAAATAAAAGCTGTTTTTAAGCTAAGGGATCTGGTTGAGGAACTGTTATAGAAACAATTTTTCAACTCGAAGATAATTGTGATCACACAAATGATACAAGGTGGCAGTACATATCAACTTATAGTGCACTTTGTGAAAAGCTTTGAGCACTTTACGTTGCAAGACTGTTCAATTCCCGGGATAATTTAAAATTGAATTATACTTTAATCAGGGTGAACGGTAATTTCACCAAAGCCTGGTAATCATCCCCTGCTTCCATCATGTCTTCATCGTCACTTTCATAAAACCAATGAACTTTTACAGATGTAGCACCACCGCTATTGGCAGGTTCAAGACGGCGGAAAATATCAAGCAGGCATTTTGAAGAGCTGGTATTGAAATAATCGAGGCGTATATGAACTTCAGTAGCAGGCGCAGGAGATTTTGAATAAGCATCCAGCCATTCAAAAACGGGCTTGTAAAACTCCAGAGAATTTTCAGGAATTGATTTTCCTTTCAATTCCAACACACCTGTATTCGGATTGAATGTGATCGATGGTGTTTTAACGCTTTCTTCGATAATGAGGGGATCCATGTGATAAATTATTTTTTAATGAACTGTAACTCCAAGACTGAAGAACGAATGTGAATCTGAAACAGGGTAAAATTTATATTCCAGTTTTTGTCCGGATTTTCGGGCCATGTCAATCAAACCCAGACCTGCTCCACCTTTTTCAGAAAGTTCCGTTGTGCTGAGTTGCTGAAGGTATTCTGTTCTTAATTCTTCGGGTGATAATGTATTAATGTATTCGAGTTTCTTTTGCAATCCGTCAACGTATTCCTTTGCGATAAAATTACCGGTAACGATACGGTAACTATTTTGAGGTCCGTATCCGATCATAAATATCGCTGTACTTTCCATTGCATCCGGACCATGCTCCTCCTTTAGATCAACCATGTGATGGTATACATTCTGAAGGCATTCGACCAGGATGTGGTAGAATTTTTTCTTTCGTTTTGGCTCCTCCTTTTCACTTTCCAGACGAGCTTCCATAATCTGATAAACAGATGCAAGCAATTCCTGGGTGATATCACCCTTGAAGGACAAAATAATATCGTCCTCCTCCATCTTTAGAAAGAGCTCATAAATGTTTAAGTCGGCCATAAACGGTCAAAAACCAAATGTAGAGGATTGAAGCAGGTTTTGCAAGAGGGGTCGGGTTATTTTGTTGGTGCATTTTGGTTAGTGCTTAGTGGTTGGTGCTTAGTGGTTGGTGCTTAGTGCTTCGTGGTTAGAGGTTCGTTATTGGATGGATTCCGGACCATCCGGAAAGGCTTGAGATTTGGAAATGAGTGTTTTTTTTCATTTTTGATATAGAAATAAAAGAGTGGAATTCAACTGATTCTTAAACAAGCCCATCCTGTGCTTTCCTAAGGCAAGAAGATTTCGGTCAAACTATCAAATATTGATTCTCTTGAGTATTTTGCGATGGTGGAAAGGAGTGCCTGTATTTTTTGATTCAATCCTTTTCACGCTCTAATATCCGCAAGAAGGTGTCAATTCTGCTTCAGCTTTATACTTCAGTTCCGAATGGTCCGGACCCTCAAATTTTCAGTGATGACATCACCTGGTTCCTTATTTTTCTGATAATATTTATTTTGACAGGCGGGATTTTGTATTTCCGATGGGTGAACAAACGATTCAGGGAAGAAAATAAAAATCTCACGGACAAGCTTAGTGAACGTGCACATCAGGTCATGATTCAAAAATGGGAACTCGAAAGAAGGAACCTTACCGTTTCCCAGCAAAATGCGGAGATTATTGACAGCCTGCACTATGCACGAAATATTCAAACGGCTATCCTCCCGAAAACAGATTCCATTCTCGAGAGTTTCAAAGATGCTTTTATCCTTTACAAACCGAAAGATATTGTGAGCGGTGATTTTTATTTTTTCGAAAAAATGGAAAACACCGTCATCCTTGCTATAGCAGATTGCACCGGCCACGGTGTTGCCGGTGCCTTTATGAGTATGGTGGGAAGTTCATTGCTCCATCAGATCATCGGACAAAAACAGGTTAAAGAGCCTGCACGTATCCTTGAATTACTGAACGATGGAATTGTAGAAGCGCTGAAACAAAAAGAAAGCGATTCACATGCGGGAATGGACATCGCACTTTGCAGCATTGATTTGCAAACCATGGTGCTGACCTATGCCGGCGCGAACAGGCCTTTGTATTACATCCGAAATTTCATCGCGGATTCACTGAAACCCGACAAACTTCCGATCGGAGGTTTTCGTCCGGATGAAGATCGTGTTTTTACCCAGCAAACCTTGAAGATAGAAGAGAATGATGTGATCTACCTGTATTCTGATGGCTATGCTGATCAGTTCGGTGGTGTTCAGGGGAAAAAAATCATGACCAGGAAATTCAAAGATCTTCTCTTGTCCATTCATAGCAGTCCGATGAAGGATCAGGAAAAAACTCTGGATGAATATTTTGAATCCTGGCGTGGCCGCTACGAGCAGGTTGACGATGTACTTGTAGCAGGAATCCGGATCTGATCCATCCAGAGCTTTTCAAACCACTCAGGATCGGTTCCACAATTTACCGAATTTGTAATTGACACTTGCAGTCATCAGGAGATGACCATCCGGTGAGGAATATTGATTCCGTTCGAGAACCAAATTTCCTTCCTCCTGACTGACTTCTATTTCTTTTCCGAAATGCATCATGTATTGTCCTGACAAAGTAATGTCCAGACTTTTAGTAATGTTAATGTGCATCCCAAGTCCTCCCTGAGTAGCCAGACTTACACGATCGCTATAATAATCTCTGTTATTTTTATCGAAAACTTTTGTGTAATCGAAGCAATGACCCAGGATTATATATGGCTGAAGAACATTCGTGAAATCAACTGTTTTCCCGGGGTAATACATTACAGACCATCCAATGTGATAATCATTTCGTATAGCCTTGTTGAAAATAGACGATGTGATGTAATCGAAGTACCATTCTGTATTGATGCGTTCCGCAAACTGAATACGGTATTGTCCGCCCACTCCCAATCCACGGGTTTCTTCCGGGATATCATTAAACATACTGAAAGTATTCCGGGTTCCAAGAGAGAAATTACCGGAACCGGGCTGCTTCATAAAATCAAGCAACTTCGCATTTGCGGTAGAAATAAAACAAAGCAAAACAGGCAGAAGGATGATGGATCGTTTCATACGGTTTTTGTTTTTTGTGTGAGCAATGAAAAAAGTAGAAATTGTCCATCAGATAGTGTAACGGATGGGTTACATATTTATTGTGTGGTGCTTAGTGCTTAGTGCTTAGTGCTTAGTGCTTAGTGCTTAGTGCTTAGTGCTTAGTGCTTAGAAATAATAAAAAATAATTCACAGCATAAAATTGAAAATGGATCATCACGCCTCCAATAAAATCTGAGGCGGTGCTTTATAAATTTTGAGAGGAGAGTAAGTGTAAGTGGAAGTGCAGGTTTTAAGAAATAAACCTGACACCTGGTACTTTGTAGCTAATACCTAAAATCTAACAACTAACAACTAACAACTAACAACTAAATTAAACCAATTCCTCAATTTTCCACGGCTGGCCCTGGAATTGAAAAGTGTCACCAACAGCTTTGCCAAGCAGAGGAATAGCAAGAGGAGATTTCACTGACAGAAAACCAATCTTTTTACCTTCAACAGTATGGATACCCAGTCCGGACGAAATAAAAAAATCTCCTTTATTCGTTTTTACAAATGATCCGGGAATAACTACAGGTGAACTTTCGAGAACATACAATTGCTGAAGTGCAGCCAGTTCACGTTTTGCTTCTTCGAATTGTTTGGCATTCATTTCACGATCAAGCTGACCCATGGCCCTTGCTGTTTCATATTTATCACCTGCAGAACTTTTATCTTCCGAATTGGCAGCATCCTGTGCATTCAACATCGCCTGTTTAGCTGCATCTATACGTTGCTGAAGAATATCTTCAGCATATTTTTTCAATTTCACTTTATATTTTGGATTCATAATTCATTATAAAAATCTGGTGCAAAAACTATAATTCTTCCTCCCCTTATCTTACCTCTCCGGAGTTATTTTTTTTTCCAAAAGCAGGCATCAACAAGTAGACTATAATTCCCAAAGAAATTACTGTAAGGCCTGAAAGTACAAATTTCCATCCGGTTGAGACGAAAATAAAAATCCAGATGAGAATTGCCAGTACAACGGGCAAAGGATAAAGAACCATTTTATACGGCAGATGTGCGGTTCCGTTTCGTTTTCGTAAAAGAACAACTCCAATTGCCTGACCTATAAACTGTACGAGAATCCTCATGGCCAGGATAGCGCTGATCACATCACTCAATTTGAAAAGCAGACTGAATATAAATGCTGCCCCACCAAGGAATAACAATGAAATGTGAGGGAAGTTTTTCGTGGGATGAAGTTTTGCAAAAACCGGAAAGAATTGCCCATCCACTGCCGCGGCATAGGGGATCCGGGAGTATCCCAGGAGAACAGCAAATAAAGACGAGAATGCAACCAACAACACCAGTCCGGTCGCTATCACAGCTGCCTGATGGCCGTAGATCTTTTCAATGAATGTACTCACGATAAAACTGGAGTTCTGAGCTTCCTGCCAGGGAATTACACTGACCACACTGATATTCATTGCCAGATAAAGAAAAGCTATTCCGAAAACGGAAATAAATATACTGCGTGGAATGTTCCTGCCGGGATTTCTTATTTCGCCTCCAAGATGACAAACATTATAATATCCCAAATAACTATAGATTGTTTTTACGGAAGCTTGTCCAAGAGCAACAAAAAACAAACTACTAAACAAATCCGAATGATTATCAGGAATCCAGTTGTTGGAAATCGTGTGCGAAGTTATTCCGCCAAAGATCATCCAGGAAATGGTTACCAAAACAGCGACCCAAAGCATGACACTGATTTTACCAATTGTTTCAATTTTCCTGTACAAAAGAAATACAAGAAGAAGAACGATACCCCCGGAAAGCATCTTTTGCTGTAACGGCGTGAATGGATACAAATAGGTGCAATACTGTGAGAATCCAATGGCTCCACTCGCGGCAACCAAGGGTGCCTGAATTAATGTTTGCCACACGTATAAAAAGGAAAGCATCTTTCCTCCTTTCTTTCCGTACGCTTCTTTCAGAAAATTATAGCTCCCTCCTGCTTTGGGATAAGCAGCTCCGAGTTCTGCCCAAACCATGCCGTCTACGAGTGAAATCACGGCGCCAACTATCCATGCAAAAATAAAATGTGGCCCACCGATCATCTTGATTACTAGCGGCAGCACAATAAATGGCCCGATCCCGACCATATCGATCATGTTGATCGCGGTAGCCTGTACAAGGGATAATTCACGTTTGAGGCCTGTTGATGACATAGAGGGGGATTGGGGATTGGGGATTGTTGATTGTTGATTGTTGATTGTTGATTGTTGATTGATGATTTTGAATTGATGATTTTGAATTGATGAATGAAAAAGCTTGAATATTTTCCTAAAACAAACAAGGGCGCTTCACCATTCACTCTTCACCTTAAAATTTTATTTCTCACCACGAACGGAAACAAGGTAGTCTACAATTGGTGCAACGGATGAGTCCGGAATTGGTGCTCCAAAATTTTTAACCATTTTTTCGACAGTTTTTTCCCAGGTCTTTCTGGGAAAAGGTGGTTGCATTTGTATATATCGATAAGAATGACAAATACCACAATTTGCCAGAAACAAATCACTGCCCGGTCGATCCGGCAAATGGTAGCCGGCATCACTCAGTGTAAGAATTTTTGTGCTTTCAATTGGAACTTCGTTTTGTTTCTTCGAGTCAGAACAGGAGACCATCAAATACTGGATGAAACAAAACAAAGTGATGAGAAGTGTAGATCTGGATTTCATTTATTTGACCTCCAGTTTTAATTCTTCAATTTCATTTCTCATATACCCGCTTCTGTTCCAATGATGCTCAGGTTGTGTTTCTCCCAGTATATTGGTAGCTTTTACTTTGAATGAATAAGATCCTGCTGCCAATGGCTTCCAGGAATAGCGCCATCTCCTCCAGGAATACTTCCCGATTTCAGGGTCGAGTTTTGCTTCTTTCCAGCTCTTTCCATTGTCCTCTGACAATTCAACTTTATTTATTCCATCACCTCCGTCGAATGCCAGCCCTTGTATTTCAATTGGCGAACCAGATGAAATGATACTATCCGGCTCAGGTGTAACAAAAAGACTTCGCACATTCATTTTATTGATGGGCTCCATGTCCTTCGACAGACTATCTTTTTGCTCATTCGCGTCACGATTGTTCTTTGGAATGAGGTATGATTTTTTCATCCAGTAACCACCAAATGTATCCGGATGAACCGTGATTTGATTTAACATTCCAATCCAATAAGTAGCATACCAACCGGGAACAATCAACTTCAATGGATATCCATTTAGCAAAGGCAAAGGTTTACCATTCATTTCGTAGGCAACAAAGACTTCGGGGTCCATTGCCTTTGCAGCACGTAATGATTTCACAAAATCGGGAGTTCCAGGTAATGGAGGGTCATCGATTCCGTTAAATGAAATATCAAATGCATTTTTATTTAGTCCTGCTTCATTTAGTAAATCGGATAATCTTACACCGGTCCATTTAGCATTCCCCATCGCGCCGTTTTTCCATTGCCCGCCCGGAACATAAGGATCATTAAAGCTTCTGGAATTGCCTGCACATTGAGCCAGGGCGACCATTGAAACCGGCTTGAACTTTGTTTTCAAATCCTTCAACGAAAGTTCAAGAGTATGTTTTACGTCTCCCCCAATCCTTAACCGAAATGTATCCTCCGAAATTTCAGGAGGAAGGTTGGACATATGCCAACGAACAAAAAACACATCGTTCGGTGTGTAATCCAGTAAGAAGTATTTCAAGGGAGTTTCAAGGTTGGGTGGCCTGTCGGTCAGAAGACGCATAGCGGATTTTCCCGGTGCCACCACCAATTCATCCTCGCTTGCCGAAGAAACAGGCTTCTCTTCTTCATGCTGAGTATTCCTGCTGCAGGAGATCGTGAAGCAATAAATTATTAAGAGGAATGAAATTCTTCTCATGAAAATAAAATACGGAATTGGGTATTACTTCAGGTTAATTTGAGATCCTGAATGCTTAAAGATACTGGAATTCCTGTCTTAATTCCAAATATAAAAGCCTATTTCAGCTATCCTTATAAGAACCAAATTGAAAAGTGAAATTGTCAGATTATCCGGCGGAGATTTTTATTGGGAATCCGGAACCCAATTCATCAAAAAATCTTTTGGCGATACGCATTGGTCGAAAAGTATATCTCTTCTTCACATGATGGCCACCACTCCGGTGCAAAATATCACGTAAAGTTTCGACAACCTGGATAATATGTTCACCCTTATTGACCATTACACATTCTGCCATCGCCGCATGAGCAGCATCTGTCACTTCTGATCTTGTCGCGATTCCGGATTTGTTTAATGTCTCCAAAACTTGTGTCGCCCAGATCACAGGAACATGCGCAGCTTCACAGATCCAGAGAATCTCCTCCTGAATTTCGCTCATGCGTTCAAAACCGATTTCAACAGCAAGATCACCACGGGCGATCATGACACCAAAGAACGGGCGTTTCATTCCCTGCAACAACAGAGCGGGAAGATTGTCCACAGCTTCAGGTGTTTCAATCTTCAGAATGAGAGAACCTTCACCGCCATTTTTATCCACTTCATCCTGCAATAACTTTATATCCTCCGCACTGCGAACAAATGAATAACCAATCAAGTCGGCATTTTTGCATACAAAGGGAAGAATTTCCAAATCCTGTAGTGTAAGGGAAGGCAATTTGAGATGAGAGTCGGGAAAATTCATTCCTTTCTCCGCCTTCAACATGGATTTTTTTGTAGAGACTCTTTGGATCTGTAAAGTGGCTATGTTGTTGTCCACAATCAGCACACTTGCGGCAATGAGTCCGTCGTCAAACATTACTCTTTGACCGGTCTTCAATTGTGATACAACACCTTTTTCAGAACAACCAATGACAGTAGTCAGGGGATCAAAATCAGCATCACTCTCCGCAAAGGAGATGAACTCTCCTTCATGCAGCATTACTTTTCCGTCCTTCTTTCCCTTGCCCAATAAAACAGTTCTCATCTTAGGACCTGCGAGATCCATATAAATTTTACATGGAAGTTGTAATTCATCGGATGAGTTACGCAATAAAGTAATCATTTTCGTCCACGTCTCCTGATCATCATGAGCACAATTAATGCGGGCTACATTCATCCCGCTTTTCAAAAGTTTTTTAATCAGATGATTGTTTTCAGCAAAATCCGTGTCGAATGTGACCATAATATACGGGATCAAAGGATCGGATTTTGACCCGAATAATTGCACGCATCGTTCCGCAATAATTTTTTTTCCCTGAATGTAATCACACTTTGCTCGGTTGTCAGCAGCATTTTGTTGCCCCAGAACCTGAAGAATTGCCAGGATCTGACTGTGAATATGGCTCTCACTGCTTGCCAGGGAGGATAGACCGAGAACATGCAGTTCATCTTGCAAACTGCGAATATCTTCACTTCGTAATGACAGGTAGTGTAGTAAATTTTCAGCACTCAACTCCTGCTTTGCATCAACTTCCTTTATTATGCTTTCGTTATCTATTGAAACAATCCGCATTTTTTGGTTTAACGCTTCAAGATTTGAAATTACGTTATTGGTGGTTTCCATAAATTAAGAATATTAATAATAAAATATTGCATTGCTCAATTTGTTTTCAACTATCAGAATTTGTCTTTTAACACTATTCAAAATTATCTCATTCGCAAAAAAGAATACATGACATCGGTGGGTTCAACAAGAGAATTCTTAAAATTTTATTTCAAAATCTTTAATAATTCGGTGCAAAAAAGATGATAAACAACTAATCCCTTGAAGGTCAAAATAAATCATAACAATTTCGTAGTCGTTTCATTAAAACTGCGAAAAAGCAGTTTTTAGCATCTGCATTTATTTGCTGATTTTATAATGTAACAATCTATTTACATACTCCATTAACATTTGAAAAACTACGAAAAGCTTGCCCAGAGCTACTTTCCGAGAGTTTCTACCAAGCAAATTCGTCGATTCGTCAAAATTCCATCTTTCTTAACAGTTGAATAATCCAGAAAGATAGCGCTTCTCCTATCTTCGTACCGTTAGCCGGAGAGATCACTCTTCAGTGATTTTTTTAGCCTGCAAAAAAATTAATTTACCATCCGATGGTAGCCTTTTATTTTATCCTTTTACCTTCTTTTTCAATTAATTTTTTTAGAATTCATAGTTTCAACAGAACCAATTTTCCCCCAATAACAATTCATACCAAACCAACATGAAAACAAATTGTACAACACAAAAAAACGATTCAGGTTTCAAGAGAATTTTACATTCCATGATACTTGTAATGTGTTTATCAATGGTCAATGCAACATATCTGCGTGCCGGAGATTTGAATGCATCGCTTGGATCCGCAAATGCGGATATTCAGGAACTTTTGAAATACTATGATCAAAAAATTTATTTTACACAAAACCAGGGCCAATTCAGTTCAGGGGTTCTGTACAAAGCGGAATTTCATTTAGGACAAGCGATTGCCACCAAAGATGGAATGATCATTTCTACATATGATCCAACATCTGTCGCGGCTCGTGAATCCGAGGGCATCCAACTTGAAGAAGACATTCGCAATGGCATGCCATGGCGCCCGATGTCATCTATACTGAAAGGGCACACCTGGAAGATGGATTTTGTGAACAGATCTTCAGCTATGACAATTGACAACAAAGATCATCATGCTGATGTTTACAATTATTTTACAGGCAACACTGCTATCACCAATGTCAATAATTATGGTGAGATCTGGTATAACAATGTGTACAATCAGGTAGACGTAAGATACTATCCATCAGAAACCGGAACGCTTGAATATGATATAATTTGTAAACCGGGCTTCAAAAAAGAAAATATTTCAATCCGTTTTGAAGGTATTGATCAAATGGCCGTTCAGGAAAATGGACATTTGGTCATGCATACAAGTGCGGGCGATGTTGATTTTCCTTCACCTGTTGTTTATCAAAAAATTAATGGCGTTCAGAAACCCGTGACAGCAAGATATGTTGTTTCTAATAACAATCTTTTAAAATTTGAATTGGGTGAATTTGATGCAAGTCTACCTCTGATCATCGATCCTATCGCTTTACGTTGGGCGACATGGGTAAATACTGCTTCAACAGGTGACAACCATGGTCACTGTATTTGGGTTGACCAAAATGAAAAATCCATTTACATGGTAGCGCGGGTGGTTGGTACTACCGATCAGATGACACCCGGCACTTGGGCTGCAGCCGGTAACCTTGAAATGATTATCGGTAAGTATAAAGAGCCAGATGCAGTGGGCGGCACGGGAACACGTGTTTGGCAAACCTATGTTGGTGGAGGTGGTGACGATAACCCCTATGCTATGGAACAAGGTCCGGATGGAAATTTGTATATAACCGGATACACTGCAAGCACTAATTTCCCGTTGCTTCTCGGAAGCGCGTTTAGTGGATCAAGTATAAACCAGGGAAATCAGGCTACTGACAATATTTTCATTACCAAAATCGATCCATCTGGAACATCATTGAAAAGTTCAGTTATTGGAGGTAATGGTGATGATGGCGGATTTGATTTACGTATCAATGAAGCCGGAGATATTTTGATTTGTGGCAATGTTGCCAGTAGCAATCTTGGAACTCTTTATTCAGGCACAGGGGCTTCCAATACCGTGAATGGAATTGATGTTGTTGTATTTAAAATTAACCAGGACTTATCGACCATTTCCTGGATGAAAAATTATGGCGGCACCGGAACGGATCAAGCAACGATTATGCTTCAAAATGTTTCCAATGGTGATATTTACGTAGCTGGATATACCACATCCAGTAACTTCCCTACTCTCCTCCCACGTCAGGGAACAATTGGTGGAAGTCAAAGTGGCTTCATCCAAAAACTCACTGCTTCCGGAAACTTTGCATGGTCTTCCTATTTCCAATCAGCAAACTCAAAGTCAACTTCAATTTTGTGCATGGAGTTCAATACACTCCAAACACAATTGTATTTTGGTGGTATTACCACCGGTTTAGCTTCTACCAACATTTCAGCTTCCGGTACTTTCGATAATTCATACAATGGTGGCTCCAATGACTTTTTTGTATGCAGAATGGATACAGATCAGAATTTTGTGGCTTCAACATATCTTGGAGGAGGTGCTAATGAAGTAAATATGATGGGACTCAATACAGATCTGAATAATGACGTATATATCTTCGGTTATACGAATAGTACAGATTTCCCAATGTCTGCATTTCCTAACACACCACTTCAGAGTTCGAATCAGGGAAATAATGATAAAACTTTCTCTAAATTAAATTCAACACTCTCGACACTTAATTTCAGTACATACTACGGAGGTACAGGAGATGATTATGATCCGGTGGGTGAACGAGGAATTAAATTTTCGAATTGCCGGATCTACACTATTGTAACATCTAAATCAAACAATATTCCTCTGACACAGGGAGCATTGAACACTTCCCGCACAGGAAGTGTTTACGAACCAGGAATGGTAATCTGGGCAAACCCACCAGATTTATTAGGTAACACAATCACCGGCAACCAAACAATTTGCGCAGGAACTGTTCCTGGAGATCTGACAGGTTCTGAACCAGCTTACGTCTTACCTACTATTTTACGTGGACCCAATTCTTCAGCTTACCCTTCCATCGGATCTGCCACAACGTATCAATGGCAAATCAGTACGGACAGCACAAACTGGACAGATATTTCAGGAGCAAATGCTCAAAATCTCCCCGGAACAACAATTGGCGCATTGTACCAAAAAACATTCTTCCGCAGAATTATTGGCGGGGATGCTTGTATTCTTGCCGGTGCTGCTGACCAGGTTGTAACTGTACGAATTGTGACTGTTACAGCTGATGTTTCGAATGTTTCCTGCAATGGTGCCGCTGATGGTTCAATTACTGCTAATTCTGACGGCGTTGCTCCTTTTACATATGACTGGAGCACAGGTGAGCATACACAAACTATTTCTGGTCTGGCACCAGGTACTTATTCAGTAACAGTAACGGACAACGGAAACTGCACTGCCAGCAATTCCTTTACAATTTCAGAGCCTGCTGTGGTTGATGCTGATGCAGGCGCAGATAAAGAATTCCTTTGCGTTGCGGGTTCTGTCGTGCTTAATGGATCATCATCCATAGTGAACGCACAATTCGCATGGACTAGTCCGGACGGAAATATTTCTCAAAATGCGAATACAGCAAATCCAACAGTGAATGCTGTAGGTATGTATGTACTTACAGTTACTAATCCTGCGAACGGATGTATAGGAAGAGACACTGCCTATGTAACACTCACTACACAAAATAGTAGTAGTACTGCGAACATCGAGATCTGTGATGGTCAAAGCTATACTCCTCCGGGAGGTACAGCACAAACTACCGGTGGAACTTATGTAACGCATATACCCAATAATGCCGGTTGTGACAGTACAATAACCACACATCTTACTGTAAACCCGGTTTTCTCTACAGGTGAAACACATGCGATCTGTCAGGGTGGTTCGTATTCATTGCCATGGGGCGGTTCTGCTACTTCAGGCGGTGATTACACGCATACTTATCCTTCTCGGGCTGGTTGCGACAGTTTGGTTACAATTCATATCGATGTTAACCAGACTTATTCGACTTCTGAATCTCATGCAATCTGTCAGGGTGGCTCGTATTCATTGCCTTGGGGCGGAACTGCAACCACAGGTGGTGATTACACACACACTTATTCTTCTGTTGCAGGTTGCGACAGTCTGGTTACAATTCATATAGATGTAAACCAGACTTATTCTACTTCTGAATCTCACGCAATCTGTGTGGGTGGCTCGTATTCATTGCCTTGGGGCGGAACTGCAACCACAGGCGGTGATTACACACACACTTATTCTTCTGTTGCAGGTTGCGACAGTCTTGTTACAATTCATATCGACGTAAACCAGACTTATTCTACTTCTGAATCTCATGCGATCTGTCAAGGTGGTTCGTATTCATTGCCATGGGGCGGAACTGCAACTACAGGCGGTGATTATACACACACGTATTCTTCTCAGGCTGGTTGTGATAGTCTTGTTACAATTCATATCGATGTAAACCAGACTTATTCTACTTCTGAAACTCATGCGATCTGTCAGGGTGGATCGTATTCATTGCCATGGGGTGGTTCAGCAACTACTGGTGGTGATTATACACACACTTACCCTTCTCAGGTTGGTTGTGATAGTCTTGTTACAATTCATATTGATGTAAACCAGACTTATTCTACTTCTGAAACTCATGCGATCTGTCAGGGTGGATCGTATTCATTGCCATGGGGTGGTTCAGCAACTACTGGTGGTGATTATACACACACTTACCCTTCTCAGGTTGGTTGTGATAGTCTTGTTACAATTCATATTGATGTAAACCAGACTTATTCAACATCTGAAACTCATGCGATCTGTCAGGGTGGTTCATATTCTCTGCCATGGGGCGGTTCTGCAACTTCAGGTGGTGATTATACACACACTTACCCTTCTCTGGCTGGTTGTGATAGTCTCGTTACAATTCATATCGATGTAAACCAGACTTATTCTACTTCTGAAACTCATGCGATCTGTCAGGGTGGTTCATATTCTCTGCCATGGGGTGGTTCTGCAACTTCAGGTGGTGATTACACACACACTTATCCTTCTCAGGTTGGTTGTGACAGTCTTGTTACAATTCATATCGATGTAAACCAGACTTATTCAACTTCTGAAACTCATGCGATCTGTCAGGGTGGTTCATATTCTCTGCCATGGGGTGGTTCTGCAACTTCAGGTGGTGATTACACACACACTTATCCTTCTCAGGTTGGTTGTGACAGTCTTGTTACAATTCATATCGATGTAAACCAGACTTATTCTACTTCTGAAACTCACGCGATCTGTCAGGGTGGTTCATATTCTCTTCCTTGGGGTGGTTCTGCAACTTCAGGTGGTGATTACACACACACTTATCCTTCTCAGGTTGGTTGTGACAGTCTTGTTACAATTCATATCGATGTAAACCAGACTTATTCTACTTCTGAAACTCACGCGATCTGTCAGGGTGGTTCATATTCTCTTCCTTGGGGTGGTTCAGCAACTACAGGTGGTGATTACACACATACTTATTCTTCTGTTGCAGGATGCGACAGTCTCGTGACGATCCATATTGATCTAAATCCTGTTCCTCATACAGATCAAAATGCAAGTATTTGTCAGGGTGGAACATTTAATTTCCCATGGGGTGGTTCAACTACTCAAGCCGGAAATTACTCCCACACTTACCAAACAAATGCCGGATGCGATAGTGTTGCAACCATTCACTTGTCCGTAAGTCCTGCATATCACACTAGCAGTAATGCTTCAATTTGTCAGGGTTCGTCCTATACTCTTCCTTGGGGTCAGGTTGTAAACAGTAGTGGTACTTATACGCATACTTATACTACTGCTCAACAATGCGACAGTATTGTTTCTGTAGTTGTAACCTGCAGCCCTGGTCCTTCCTGCAATATCACTACAACAGGATGCGGAAACAACAATTCTATTTGTCAGGGACAAACAGTAAGACTTTGCGCACCAACAGGAAATGGATATACTTATACCTGGAGCACAGGCGAACACACTTCCTGCATCAATGTCACAACTGCAGGAACTTATACTGTAACTGTTTCCAACGGTAGTGGTTGCTCAAGCACATGCAGTAAAATCATTACAGTAAATCCTGGCCCTTCCTGCGCAATTTCAGTAAGTGGTTGTGGAAACAACAATACAATTTGCCAGGGACGTGCTGCACAACTTTGCGGACCATCAGGTTTTGGATATTCCTATACCTGGAGTAATGGAATGCACAGCCAGTGCATCAGTGTAAGTACCAGCGGAACATATACTCTCACGGTAACAAACAGCAGCGGATGCAGCAGCACATGCACTAAAACGATTACTGTGAGTCAGTCTCCTTCCTGCAATATCACTGTTACGGGATGTGGAAGCAATAATACGATTTGTCAGGGACAAATGGTTGAGCTGTGTGCACCGGCAGGACAGGGATATACATACACCTGGAGCAATGGAATGCATACAAGGTGTATTTCTGTCAATAGCGGAGGAACATATAGCGTAACTGTAACAAATGCCGCAGGCTGCAGCAGTACCTGCAGCAAAACTATTTATTCAAGTCCTGCTCCTTCCTGTTCTATTACAGTTTCAGGTTGCGGAGCCAACAATTCAATTTGCCAGGGACAATCGGTAACCTTGTGCGCACCGGCAGGAAATGGATATTCTTACACCTGGAGCAATGGAATGCACAGTCGTTGCATCACTGTCAATACAGGAGGCACATACTCTGTTACAGTTAGTAACGCGAATGGATGTTCAAGTACCTGCAGTAAAACGATTATCCAAAGCCCAACTCCAAGCAGTACTATAACAGCCGGAACCACTTCGCTTTGCTCCGGTCAAAGTACTACACTTTGCGTGAATGGAGGCACCGGATATTCATATACTTGGAGCAACGGTTCACATAATCGTTGTATCACAATAAATTGTCCGGGAACGTATTCCGTAACAGTAACCAATAGCAATGGTTGCAGCAGCACTTCAAGTATTTGTATAACATCCGGACATGCTCCATCCAGCAATATCTCCGGTAGTCTTTGTTTCAACCAGGGTTCATCTACTACTCTTTGTGCTCCTGCAGGGACGAATTATTCATATACCTGGAGTAACGGATCACACAGCAGGTGCATCAATGTATCCTGTGCAGGATCATATTCAGTGACGGTATCCAATGGTTGTGGTACCCGTAGCAGCTGTGTTTATGTGTCTAAGTGCAGGTCTCATTGCAACTGGAGATTAAATCCTTCCGGCAAAACCCTCACTGTTGAACCACAGGAAGGAAACGGACCATATTCATTTGACTGGATTAATGAGCCTTCTCAAACCACTTCCACTATCAACGTGAATAATCCGGGTCTATATGAAGTTACTATCACCGATAGAAATGGAAACAAAACAACGGAATCCTACTTCGTAACACTTCCATCGCTTATCGTTACGGCATATCCAAATCCGTTCCACTCTGAAACAACTATTGAATTCACGAATTCAGGCAACACAAAAACCGGTTCAATTGAAATCTATTCGTTGGAAGGCAGAAAAGTTGCTGTGTTGTATGAAGGTGAGATGGAAAATGAAAAAACCTATCTGGTTAAATGGGATGCAAGAGAAAATGAAGACGGAATTTATATCTATAAAATTATTTGTGGCGATGCTGTCCAAACCGGCAGACTCACTTTAATGAAAGAATAAATTCATCACCTTAAACCGAAAGGGTTGCCTGATTCTCAGGCAACCCTTTTTTATTATTATCTTTCCCAAAAAGTATAAACAACCAAGCAGGAATTTCGATTTTTATCAATCCCGCGGATTTTCTACTTTTAGCACGCAAGTAAACATAGTTTTAAATAAATAAAATCATCGGTGAAAGAACGTCTGGCTTATTTCCTGGATAAAATAACTTCCCGTCCAATTTTGATTGCAGCCATTGTCTCCCTTTTCGCGATAGCTGCCGGGGTTCAGTCCATCCTCAAAAAAAGTGAATACTATCCGGAAGTTCAAAAAACATACACCCATTACAACAACTACATTATTTTTAAAAATTCATTTGAACATCTGAAGGAAAACAAAGATCTCTATCAAACCTACCCGGAAGAACATTGGGATTTATACAAATATTCTCCAACCTTTTCCTTGTTCATGGGACTTTTCGCCATTTTTCCGGACGCCATCGGTTTGACTTTGTGGAACCTTCTCAATGCATTGGTACTATTCCTGGCTGTTTATTCGCTTCCAAAACTATCTGTTAAACAAAAAGGAGTGACGATACTGCTTTGCATTTTTGAACTGATGACTTCCATGCAAAATTCCCAATCAAATGCTTTGATGGCCGGTTTGCTCATATTCAGTTTCGCATTGATGGAAAAAGATAAAATCTTCCTGGCAGCCTTTTGTATTGTTGCCTCCATGTACATTAAAATTTTCGGAATTGTTGGAATGGCCATGTTTCTCTTTTACCCCGAAAAATTGAAAGCAGCACTCTACTCAGCATTTTGGATTTGTATTCTGTTTTTTTTCCCCATGTTGCTCATCAGCTTCAATCAATTAATTTTACTTTATCAAAGCTGGGGAAATATGCTCTCGCATGATTATCAGAGTGCTTACAGTCTTTCTGTAATGGGCATTGTCAATACCTGGTTCAACCTGGACATCAACAAAAACATTATTCTGGTTCCTGGTGCTATTCTATTCATGATTCCCTTTCTTTTTATCCGCAACTATAAAGAACTTTCTTTCCGAATTCATGCACTTGCTTCGACATTGATCTGGATAATTATTTTTAATCACAAAGCGGAATCACCAACATTCATTATTGCAATGATCGGAGCATGTATCTGGTATTTTGCTTCGCCACCGTCCAGAATAAACCTTTACCTGCTCATTTTTGCTTTTATTCTTACTTCACTTTCGCCAACTGATATTTTTCCTAAAATCATACGGGACACTTTTGTAAAACCCTATGCACTGAAAGCTCTCCCATGTATCCTGATCTGGATTAAGATAATTTACGACATGATCTTTTTCGACAAAAGAAATGCGATGAATAACAAGTCAGGTAATTCATCGCAGCCCTCTTCACTTAATTAAATTTGTTTCTTAAGATCCAGCTCTGCCAATTCTCTTATCTCAATTTAAAAATCCACTTTGTAACTAAGTATTGGAATTAAAGGTGCCTGGTAACTGGTTTTTGTAGTCCCTGAAAGCGGATCAAAATAATCGCCAAAGATATTTTTGGCATTGCTCACATTCTGAATATCTACACTCCAGGTCACAGTGCTTTTTGGTCTGTTTCTTTTCAAACTGAATTTCACATCTGTTCTGAAGTAATCCTTTGCCTGAAGTGAAAAGGCTTCAGAATCACGATACACAGTTTCACCCTTTGTTTTAGAAGCATCCACATCAATAGGAGTATTCCTTAATCCTCCGGCATAAATCGTTTTTACATTTATCCCAACAATTCTGTTTTTAAATCCTGACCCTGTTTTAAATTCCTTTCCTGAAGTGAATGTAGTAGCAAAATTACCATTGAAGCGGGTATTGTACCATTCTCCATTAGCCGCTTTGTATTTCGAATCATACAAGGAAGAAGAAAGCAGAAAATAAAAATCATGATGCAGGAATTGTTCAAATGTAAGCTCCACACCATAGTTTTTTCCTTTGCCATTATTGACAAGCGGATCACTTGTATAACCACCTTCACTATTCAGAATTGAAAATGTACTATTGACATCCGTGCTGACAGGAACATTATACAACTGCTGATAATATCCTTCCAGTTTCAAACGAAGATAATCTGTAAGGGAACGGTCATAACTCACAACATAATGCAATGCCTTTGTAAGCTCCAGATTTTTATTAGGCTGATAAACGGTTCCATCCGCTTTGGTGCTCCTTGCGAAATAAATACCTATAGGTTGAAGCTGACTATGTAACCCGAAACCGAAACTCAGCGATTGCTTGGAATTCAAATCCACTTTCAATGAAGCACGTGGCTCCAAAGAAGCAGTCTTATTGTATGCCAGCATGAAGTAATGCAGCCCTGCATTGAATGTTAGTTTATCGGTAGCGCGATAATTCCACTGTGCAAAAGACTGCAAGGTCATTGTTTCTCCTTTTTGATTAATCCACGTTTCAATTTTACCTGTTTCTTTTACCAATTCGGTATTCAACAGATTATAGAAAATCTCTGTCCCGATCACACCCACTTTAAAACTATGTTTTGAATTAATCTTTCTTGTAAGAATTGAATTCAAAGCAATCTTGTTTTGGCCATAATTCAATTCACCCTGGGGAATGCCTTCATAATTTGTATCCAGCTCCTCCTCTTTGTATGTCTTTCCAGTACCGGAGGCAACGAGAGAGGTTTTTAAATACGTTCTGCTATCAAGCTGAATAAAATGGGTAAGACCTGTAGCTCCGGTATTGGCAGTAAAATCCCAGTTATATTTATCATAGTAACTTGTCCACTTCAAAGAATCCTTCTCCGCATTCGATGATTGAGAACTTAGTCCGCCAAATCCAAACAATGTAAACGTTCCTGATTTCTTTGTAGGCAAATAAAAGTTGTAGGAAAGATCCTGAAAATTAGTTGCTGCTGTACCTACATTAACTCCCAATTTCCCGAGGATGGAAAGTGTGGAATACCTGTAATTCACGAGGTAAGATCCATCATATCCCTTTTTGAACGGACCTTCCAACGCGAGATCTGTCCCGAGAAATCCAACCTGGATAGTCTGCTCACTTTTCTGATTATTGCCACGACGGAGTTTCAGATCAAAAACACCGGAAAGCGCGTTGCCATACTCCGCCGGAAAAGCACCGGTCATAAAATCGGAATTGGTAAGGACCTGTGAACTCAGGATGGAAATACCTCCTCCCGATGTACCGACATTGCTGAAATGATTTGGGTTTGGAATTTCTACGCCTTCCATCCTCCACAACAATCCGTTCGGAGAATTCCCGCGAATGGTAATCGCGTTATTGCCATCGTCCGTTGAGACAACACCTGCATAGGAAGTCGACATTCGTGCGGGATCATTCACGGCTGCCGCGTATTTCTGGGTTTCTTCTACCGAAAATGTTCGAGCACTTACTGTGCTGTATTCATTCAGCGGTTTGTTTTTTTCAATCTTGTCTGTTATGGTGACTTCTTTCCCCATCACTACATTTTCTTCCAATGCAATTGATAACACCACTTCCTTCCCGCTGGTAACAGTAATATTTGGAAGAATATATTCCTTGTAACCGAGAAATGTAATCCTCAGATTTTGTTTTCCCACCGGAACGTTTTTCAGTTGAAAATTTCCATCCATGTCTGTTGCAGTTCCATTAAATGGTTCTGAATTCAGTAACACCACATTGGCGCCCGGCAAGGGAGATTGTGAAACAAGATCAACCACAGTACCCCGAATGGTTTGTGTGAGTGATTGTGCAAATGTGAATTGTGTACTTGTAAAACACAGAATTAAAAAAGTAATGCGAAGAATGTATTTCATTTTGTTTTCTTTTAATGATGAGACAACAGTGAAGCTTCATACCCCTATACTCTTGTAAATATTTTCATCAAAAAAAATGCGGATCAGTTGATGATCCGCATTCACAAATAATTAACAAGCCGGGTATTCAGTAGTGTACAATCTCTCCTGATCCTGAAATGTGAGAGGTTACAGCAGGATTACCCCTGTAGCGAATGGTACCGCTGCCAGAGATCGTACCCACCAATGTCGCATTTGTTGTCGTTTCAATTGTACCTGAACCGGAAATGGTGGCTTCGTTGCTTTCGCATGGCATTCCATAGGCATGTATGCTTCCGGAGCCGCTCATGGTCATCGTGCCTGCCTGCGCAGATCCTGTCAATAATATATTTCCTGATCCCGACATATTTGCTCTGATCGATTGACCATTTCCATAATAATCAATTGTACCGGAACCGCTCATCTGAACAGACATTCCACCGCCTGTGAATTGCCCGATAGTACTCATCTTTCCCGAACCAGCCATGCTCATGGATTCCAACAAAGGCATGTGAACTTCAATCGTGATTTCATCGTCACGTAATGTTTTGTTGGAATTCACTATCAATTTTCCTCCGGAAACGTAAGTATGTACCAGGGATTGATAGTTTCCGTAAGTGGTTACAAGTACAAATGTGTTAGAGTCTCGGACAATATTGACACGGCCATCCAAATGGTAGTCAACTCCGGTAAAACCATTTATGGCTCTGTTTTCCGTAATGATCGGACCTTCACCGCGAACACCTAACCAGTCTTTTTTACAAGAGGTTCCAAACATCAGAATCATCACAGCAAGAAGTAAAGAATTTTGAATCGCTTTCATGGGGATTATATTTCTATTGGTTGTATACTGAAAAGACAACCCATGGAAAGTCTCCCCCTATTCAGGATGAAAAATATTTTAGAAAAATCTCAACGCAGCCTTTGCTCCCAGCCAGACGCTTCTTTTATAGTCACCGGAAATATCTGAACTTGAAAAACTTCCGGGAGGAATACGACTCAAATAACCATCATAATCCGCGTCATTAACATTTGCATACAAAACATTTAACGATGGGCCGAAGGCCACAGCAAATCCTTTACTCAATCGTTTTTCCGCGGTAATGTTAAACTTTGTTAAAGGATTAAATTCCGCCAAACGATTCGCCCGCATCGGCTGGTTCATTGTCAGATCGAAATTCAATTGCCAGGAAGGACCAAGTATTACAGAGGAACCCACACCGTATCCATAATACCATGTATGCTCCTCAGGAGTTTTAAATTGCATGCCGGCTTCAAAAATATTATAGAACTGCCGGACGCCGGTGCGGAAAGAAAGATTTACCGGATAAATTTCATTGGATGATATTTCCAGTTCGTGATAACCCTTTCTGACAAAACTCAAAAAGCCAACCGGAATTCCTGTACAGGTATCGGCAATGTTCAGGAAACCGATTTGTGAACCATGAATCGAACGGGCAATATTGATCAGACCTGCTATCTGTACACCTTTGATATCATCAAGAGCCACATTCATTAATCCTGCTATTTGCGCGCCTTCCATGTTCTTTACAGCGATATTCAATAAGCCGGAGGCTTGCGCATTGCTGCAGGTTTTCAGATTGAAATTAAGCAAGCCGGCACCCTGTACTCCCTGCGATGGGGCGAGATTCACATTCACTAAACCTGCTATGGAAGCAGCTTTGGAGGAATCCATATTTGTATTCACAAGTCCTGCTACCTGTACACCTTTTACCGGACGGATATTGTAATTCACCAGACCTGCAATTTGCGCTCCCTGCACCGGACCACCCGTGATGTTGACAAGTCCTGCGATTTGCGCGTACTTCACGGAGTCCCTGTCGACGTTTACTAATCCCGCGATCTCCAGCTTCCTTGTTCCCATCGAATACCCTGCAAGTACATTCAGTGAATAGTCGTTAACAGTGTTTCCACTCAGCTTCAGATTTGTTCCCAGATAAGGAAGAAATGAAAACTGAAATTTCCGATATAAAGTATCTTTTATGTTCCGTGTGTTGGCTTGTTCCTGTTCGCTGAGAATCATATTTACCAGCGCCAGACGGTTCACAGTAAAAATGCTATCGTTGATGGCAGATGAATCTACATAAGAAACAATTTTCTGATCCGGATAAATGGTGAGATTTAAAATGCTCCGACCGGATTGATTAATATAAACGATAGTGTCTTTGTATTTTTCTTTGTTTACATAAAGCGTAATGGTCTTCAGATTTTCCTGCTGACTGATTTTTAAATTAAAATAGCCATATTGATTCGTCACTGCCGAAACACGGCTGCTCTTATCATAAATACTTGCTGAGGGAACCTCATTTCCGGTTTGCCCATCGGTCACATATCCGCTTACGATGAAATATTCCTGTTGCTTTTCTTCAGATTTCGGAGGCGTTTTCTGAAGAATGACATGTTTGCCTTTTTCCTTATAAGAAACCTGTCCTGAAAAGAGATTGTCCAATACTTCCCTTACAGCTTTGTTCCTGTATTGAAATGTCTGTGGTTTTACATCGCTGATAACCTGTTGTCCATAGGAAAAAGTAAATCCACCCTGATCCGAAATTTGTTTCAAAGCCTGATCAACCGGAGTTTCTTTGAAGTTCCCGGAAATTTTTCTTTCCAAATAAGGAACCTGTGCAATTACACTATATCCTCCTGAAAAAAGGAGGATCATCAACAACAATCCAGGCAAAGTAATTTTAGTTGCACGCATTGCCTTTGAATAATATTGCTCCATTTTCTTTTTGCAAAGTGAGACCCAATGTCTCTGCAATTACATTCGCGATGTCATCAATACTCTCGTTATTGAAAGTAGCCGTTATTCTGCATTCCGAAAGTTTTTCATTCTCCAGAACAAGGTTGGATCCATAGATATCATTCAATGTCCTGATCACACGTGACAGCTCGGCATTTTCGAAAATGAATATTTTGTCTTTATAAGCGGAAACGTTTTTGTCCATCGTTTCTGTTTTTTCAAACACCCTGGTATCGGGATGATACGAAGCTTCTTCACCTGCCGAAAGCAGTATGGAACGGTCTTCCGCTGCCTGAACTTTTACTTCTCCTGAAACCACGGAAACAATTACAATTCCATTGCTCTCATTAGTTCTCACATTAAAAGATGTACCGATATCCTGAATCACAAGGGAACCTGTTTCAACGGTAAATGGATTTTGTTCATCGTGTTTCACATCAAAGAAAGCTTCGCCTTTTAATTTCACCACGCGCTTTCTCGAATATCCTTTTGTCGCGTATTGAACGGAGCTGTGTTTGTTGAGGGTGATTTCGGATCCATCGGGTAAAGTAGTAGAATGAATAGAATCACCGGCAGCAATTTCCTGCTGTGTGCCTGCAATCGGTTGAACACCAAAATAAATCAGCGAACCCAGAAAGCCTGTGAGGATCAGAATAGCTGCGATCCGCATTACCCATTGCAGATTGCTTTTCTTATGGAGAGGAATAATCTTTCCCTGATCAGTATGTATTGCTTTCTTAACATTTCTCCAGGCTCTGTCTGTATCCACATCCAGATTTTGCTTAAGAGCTGCGCTGGCTGAAAACAAATGCGACATCTGGTCGAACTCCTTTTGATGATCGGGGTGGGCAGACTTCCACGCCTCAAGAGTTTTCATCTCTTCAGGACTCGCTTCACCGGCAAGGAATTTGGCGATAATGTCTTCGATATGTTCGAAATTGTTTTCCAAAAGTTTTTAGTTACAGAATGAAAGAAAGAAAATCAAGAATGGGAGATAGTCTTTTAATTTCTCTCGCATTATTTTCAAGGCTTTCCCCATTTGGTTCTCTACTGTTTTGATTGACAATCCAAGATGATCCGCGATTTCAGCGTATTTCAACTCTTCAAACCGACTTAATTTAAAAATGATCCGGCATTGTTCCGGAAGACTTTCGATGGCATGATGAATCTGTTCCTGCAATTCATTCTGAAAGGTCATCTGCGTTGCAGGTTCCGATTTTGAAGAAAGCGCGTTGACTTCCGCCGCGTACAATTGCCGTACTTTTCCGTGTTTAATTTTATTCAAAGAAGAATTGCGGACGGCTTTGAACAGATAAGCCTGGAGACTCAAATTAATTTCCAAACTCTCCCTCCTTTCCCAAACATGAATAAATACCTGTTGAACAATTTCTTCTGATTCATCCGGATCATCTACAAGGGTGTTCGCATAAGAACAAAGTCTACGGTAATAGCTTTTGAATAAGGATTCATACGCCTTCCCGTCACCTTGTCTCAAGGCCAATAATAGTTCTGGCTCGTTCGTTATCACCGTTTTATCTGATTCCGGTGGCAAGTTACAAAAGCCTGTTTAATGAATAGACAAGTGAGGGGTGATTTACCCCTATGTTGGTTGGAAAAAAGATTTGGGTTCCGCGTTTCGGGTTCGAGGTTTGAAATTCGAGGTTCAAGGTTTGAGGTTCGACTTTAGTCACTCGTCCCCAGTCCCCCGTCCCTATTTTGTTCGTCCCTCGTCCCCAGTCCCTCGTCCCTCCTTTTAATCAAATCCCACACACACCACAAGAGAAAACCCACTAACATGTGATGATTTCAAAGGATTGACGCTTTTTGAAATTTCGACATCGCCATCGCGGGTTAAGAGGGTAAGGCTTTGATCGTAACGGATGGAAAAAATCCAGAGGCCGGCATTCAGGGAAGCTGCAGCATTAAATCCGACGCCAAAAGGTGAGTACCATGATTTGGGGACGATCACTTTACTTTGACTGGCCTTGATCATGTATGAAAAATAGGGCCCGGCTCCTAGAGCAAATCTTTCATTGAAAAGATAGGAAACGATAAACCGGACATTCGCGCTCTGAAGATGCACGGTACAGGCTGTATCTTCAAAAGTAACTTTCCCACCTTTATCAGAATAATCTATCTCGGGTTGAAGTGTTAAGTGTTCGGATAAATCCGCGACCGAAAAAAATCCCGCTTCCCAGGATGGGATGGCCTCACTCTTCAATGAAGATTTGATGTTGAATAAACCGCCACCGGCTTTGATACCGAGGGAAGCCTGGGAGAAAGCAAAGTCACAGGAAAAAAGAATGAGAATGTGTATAAATAGAAATCTGAACCTCGCCTTCATTTACTAAAGGTACGAATATTTCTTTTTGTCAGTGCTGAACAATAATTTTCCTGACAAAGTCTGATTCGTAACCTGTAAATTTTATGAAGTATATACCATTGGTGTAATTTGATAAATCCAAAGAGATTGAGTTATCAGAATTTATTACCCTGATTTTTGCATCCGGCATTTTTACTCCAAGTAAATCCGTCAATTCAATTTGATCGGATTTTATTTCAGAAGGAATGCCGGAGATAGTTAGTTTAGAATTAACGGGATTGGGATAAACCCTTGTGTTCTGAGTCAACATCGATTCTATTCCTGAACCAATCGGAAAAACAACAACAGAATCAATGATTACATTTAAATTAACAAGGCTCTCATCAAATTTAACAGCTTTTAATTCAACAACTCGAAGATTCAAAGACGTTATGGTAGTCCAGGTTGGATCCGTTGAAATTTTAAGAATGCCCAATGTATCATTGATCACATTGTAGACATCGTGACGATCTGTTCTGCACCAGACAGCTGCCAAATTAGTTTGAGATGGATCATGAGCAGGAAAACTAGTGAATAAATCCAAACCGGCTGAACCCAAGTGCCCGTTGATAAAATCCAAACTTGTTTCTGAATCTTGAAAATCATAGGCGTAATTCGTATGAAAAGCCAGGCCATAAATAGTATCAACAGGAATTAAGCCGGAACCCAGAATTATATAGTACCGGATAGTATCCCCGGCTTGAACAGAATTACTAAGAGCGCTGAATTTCAAATCTGGAATGAAAGCTGATTGGTTTTTATCATTTTTCATTCTCCAATTTGGAATCGTACAAGGCATTGGATAATCAATTCCATACATCAACATATCAGTTGTATCTATTCTTCCATCCCCATTAAAATCCGCATGTTTATGATTAACAGCATTATTAAAAGAAGTAGCCCAGTCAATCGCATAATCACTATGAATACCCGTAAAAGGAAAGGAAGTAAAAGGCGTTAACAAAGTATCTCTGTGTGGCCCGGAATAACCAAGTGCTATTCCGGTATTCAAAACGTCGTCCACCAAACTAACATATTGATTATTGTTCGCGTCTCCCGGCCACGTATAAGAAATTGAATCCAAAACACTATTCCCTGAAGAATCCAATGTTGCTATAAAGGAGGAATAATCCCTTGGATAATTATAAAAGCAATTCGTAAACATGAATGCTCCTCCGGTTACAATGTTCCCTGAATTCAATCTTTTCACACAACTCAAACCATACTTCGGAAAATCATATTGTTTCGTCCATATAATATTTCCTGAAGAATCAACCCGGGAAATCGAACCTGGTATTTGTGAATTTTGCAAATAATATGGAACCGGTGATATATCAAATACACCTCGTGGTATTTTTCCACTGCAACCGATGAAGCCACCATCAGCTAAAACCACCACAGAGGACAATCCAAATGGAAAAGATTTTGTCCAGAGAATTTGTCCTGTGGAAAGCTGAACTTTTTGAATTCCGGATTGAGTGAGAATATAGGCTATCGTTGAATCAGCCCCTAAAACACCCTGACAAGGCAGGGACCAATAAATAAAACCTGTAGAATCAATTCGGTCTATTGTCTGATGTTGTGTAAATACAAGCAATTCTCCATCACTCACTCTAAATAAATTATAACCCACGACATTTCCAGTCTGGAATATGATATTCCCGTTTTTATCAAATTCGAATAGTGTATCAATATATCCATCCCCTACCATTGCAAAAATATTTCCATAAGAATTTTCCGCTACATCAACAGCTGCATTTGTATAGGCAACAGTAGAATTTGTGATATCGAAATCATGCGACCACTGTAGGAATCCATTCCTGGAATATTTTTCAATTTTCCCAAAAACCTGAGGGAAACCTACAAAGCCCCAATCATTCTTCGTAATTACACAACCGGAATCCCGAGTTGACGAAACTGCACTTACCATATGACCCGTTATACCTCCATGTCCTCCAACAAAATTTTCCCATAGTAAAGTGCCACTATCCGGTTCAAATTTCATTAATCTTTCATCTGCGTCCTGATTACAAAAAGCCAATACATAAATTGCTCCGTCGTCTCCGATTTCTATCTCTCTCATACCTGTTAATGAATCGTGATTCTGGTAGGGATTGTATAACTCAAAGTAGGTACGTTGTATCCAGGTGGATTGGGCGAAAGCCAGTTCATTAATACTTAGTAAAAGAAGAAATGAATAGAAAAATTTCATGTCAGAATCTTGAATTGTATGAACGACCCCTACATCAATGCTTTGAAGAATTGATGGCCTGAATAAAAATCATTTAAACTTATATAAAAATTTCAGACACTATTCCATGAAATGGTGAATATTCTCTAATCATAGGTGAGGCTTCAATTATCAATGATTGGTGTTGAAATCCAACTATATCATACTGGCTCATCTCAATTCTTTCCTTAAATTTGAAGCAATCCAGACTATGAAGGAAAACTCAGAAATTGTATTCGTACAGGACGGAAAGATTCAAAAAATAAGGCTCGGTGAAAAGGGTGTTTCACCCACCACAACTGTGCTGAATTATCTCCGCAATTCACCTGAACACAAAGGCAGTAAGGAAGGTTGCGCGGAAGGCGATTGCGGGGCCTGCACCGTAGTGGTCGCGGAATTGGGAGCGAATGAAAAGTTAAAATATACTGCTATCGACTCCTGTCTTGTTTTCATGCCCATGTTGCATGGAAAGCAACTGCTAACCGTAGAAAACCTGCAGACCGGCGAACAGCTTCATCCGGTTCAGGAAGAAATGGTTCAGAAAAACGGGAGCCAGTGCGGTTATTGTACACCCGGATTTATCATGTCCATGCTGGCGCTCTACAAAGAATCCAAACAGCCCGGACCGGAGGAAATCCGTGATGCACTTACCGGAAACCTTTGCCGTTGTACCGGCTATCGACCAATAGTGGAAGCGGCCGCTTCAGCCTGTGCGCACAATGGTGTGGATCATTTCACTGCCTCTGAAAAGGATGTAATAGCGAAATTATCATCCATACAAAAAGATCAAAGTGCGCTTTACCACATCTCCGGTGAACAAAAATACTTCCAGCCCCAAAAGCTCGCGGATGCTTTGCAATTGTTGTCTGAACACCCGGATGCACTGCTTCTCCAGGGGGCTACGGATATCGCATTGCGTGTGACAAAAAAACACGAACTGCTTTCAAAAATTCTCGATTTATCCCATGTGACTGAATTAAAAAGCTTCTCCGAAAAAGGGAAAGAAGTTACGTTCGGTTCCGGAATGAGTCTGGAAGAAGTAAAAAGGAAAAGCGAATCCATTTTCCCTCCGCTGTACAAAATGCTGGCGGTATTCGGTTCCCGACAAATCCGTTCTCTCGCGACTTTCGGTGGCAATCTGGGAAGCGCTTCTCCCATAGGAGATACACTCCCCGTATTGATGGCGCTCGAAGCCAGAATCGTGCTGCAAAACCTGAAAGGCAAACGCGAAATCCCGATGTCCGAATTTGTGACCGGCTACCGCAAAACACAGAGAATGCCGGATGAAATCATTGCAGCCGTGATCATTCCTAAAATGAATATAAATTCATTAATATCTTCCTATAAAGTATCCAAACGAAAAGACCTTGACATCTCTACAGTAAGCAGTGGATTCAATCTGACTTTTAACGGAGAAAATATTTCCTCAGCCATTCTAGCCTATGGTGGCATGGCTGAAAAAACAAAAAGAGCGGCCGGAGCAGAGGAGTTTCTTTTGGGTAAAAAATGGACCAGAGAAAACGCGGAAAAGGCCGGTGAGTTGGTCTATACTGAATACACTCCCCTTTCGGATGCCCGATCAGGCGCAGAATTCCGGAGACTGGCAGCAAAAAATCTGATGCTCAAATTCTGGGATGAAACCCAAAAACACTGAGGCAAATTAATTCATGAACAACATCCCCCACGATAGCGCCATCAAACACGTCAGCGGAAAATCGATTTACATCGACGATATTCCGGTGAACAGTCAATTGCTGCACGGACATGTACTCTATAGCCCTCATGCTCATGCAAGGATAAAATCCATTGACATTACTGAAGCGAAAGGCCTGAAAGGCGTCCACGCCATCCTTCGCGCTCAGGATATTCCCGGCCAGAATCAAATGGGCCCGGTGATCCATGATGAACCTTGTCTGGCTGATCAGACCGTGAATTGTGTAGGACAAGCCATCCTGCTCATCGCCGCGGATGATGAAGAGACCGCACGAAAAGCTGCACAACTCATCCATATCGAATACGAAGTTCTGGAACCGATTCTCAACCTGGATACAGCCATTGAAAAAGGAACTTTGCTCGCGCCGCCGCGAACCATGCAAAGAGGTGACGCGGATGCCGCGCTCGCGAAAGCTCCGCACACCTTCAAAGGAGAAATCCGTACCGGTGCCCAGGAACACTGGTACCTTGAAACACAGTCCTGTCTGGCCATTCCCGGTGAAGGTTTAGAAATGAATATTTATTCATCCACGCAGCACCCATCCGAAACACAAGCCATTGTAGCGGAAGTTCTTGGTCTGAATAAAAACGAAGTTGTCGTGGAAACACGCCGGATGGGTGGCGCTTTCGGAGGAAAAGAAACACAAGCCAATCATACCGCCGCCTGGACCGCTTTGCTGGCCAATGCAACCAAACGTCCGGTTAAGATTCGGCTTTTCAGAGATGATGATCAGAAAATCACGGGAAAAAGACATCCTTATCTTATCCGTTATGAAGTTGGTTTTGATGCTCAGGGAAGAATTCTCGCTTTGAAATTTGAACAAAACGCTGACGGTGGATGCGCCACAGATCTAAGTATCGCCATCCTCGAACGTGCCATGTTGCATGCTGATAATGCTTACTTCATTCCCAACATGACCGTGGTTGGAAAAGCTTATCGTACAAATCTTCCTTCCAATACCGCATTTCGTGGTTTCGGAGGACCTCAGGGAGTAGCAGGCATTGAAACGGTGATCGATCGTATTGCAAGATTTCTGAAACTTGATGCCGCAGAAGTAAGAAGAATAAATTTTTACGGCACGGATAAAAACAATATTACTCATTATGGTCAGGAAGTTGAACTCAACCGTCTTTTCCTGATCTATGACCAGCTCATTTCCACTTCCGATTATTTTAAAAGAAGAAAAGAAGTGGACGCGTTTAATGCCAACCATGAATTCTATAAAAAAGGATTAGCGCTCACGCCTGTGAAATTCGGGATCTCTTTTACCACGACATTCCTCAATCAGGCCGGGGCTTTGGTGAACATTTACAAAGACGGCACTATCCTCGTGAATCACGGAGGAACCGAAATGGGACAGGGCCTCAACACCAAAATAGCTCAGATCGCGGCGGCGGAATTGGGTGTCAGCCTTGACAGTATCAAGGTGAATGCGACAAACACCTCCAAAGTCCCCAATACCTCCGCTACAGCAGCTTCTGCCGGGACTGACCTGAACGGAATGGCTGTAAAAAATGCCATCGACAAACTTCGATCACGCATTGTGAAACTGATGTCGGCTGAATTCAGTAAAAGCAATCCTCAAAATCCAAGCAGAGAAGAAAATATCATTATTCAAAACAACCTGATTTCTGATTCAAAAAATCCGGAGCGGAAAATGCAATTTGCTGACGCGATGCTGCTGGCGAATTTGCAACAGGTGAGTCTCAGCGCTACAGGATTTTACGCCACACCAAATGTCGGTTGGGACAAACAAAGAGGCTGGGGAAAACCATTTAATTACTACGCTTTTGGAATGGCTGTGAGTGAAGTGATGGTGGATACGCTGACCGGTTATGTAAAAAATATACGTACAGACATTCTGCATGATGTCGGCGATTCGATTAACCCGGGAATAGATATTGGTCAGGTTGAAGGCGGGTTTATTCAGGGCCTTGGCTGGTGTACGACAGAAGAGATCAAATGGGACGCGAAAGGAAATCAGTTGAACCATTCACCTGATACCTATAAAATTCCTTCCATACAGGATATTCCTGAAGATTTCAGAGTGAAGCTGTTGCAGAATGCTCCAAATCCGAATGCAATTCGCAAAAGCAAAGCGGTTGCAGAACCTCCCTTTATGCTTTGTTTCAGCTCCTGGCTTGCCATTAAAGATGCCATTTCAGCCGTTGGCAATCATCAGTTTGAACCGGCTTTCAGTCTGCCCGCTACCAATGAAGTCATTCTTCTTTCCATTGAAGAGATTCGAAATAAAGGGCACCTCTAAAAACCTCTTTCGGGTGCTGTTAATATAATTCATTATTTCAATTAAGAACTTTCAATGCTTGATCTTTTTTTGCAATACTTCGTTGTTCGTCAGTCTGATACTTAGTTCCAGTATCCTCCTTCCTCACGTCTCGTATTGCAAAAAAATCTCTGCGCACATCACCCAAAATAGGTTTTTAGAAGTGCCCTTAATTGAAACAAGCCTAAACTTCTTTTCAAATCTTATATTCGCTTCCCGATTTATCTTATGAATCAATCCGATATTGAAGAAATAAAAGAAAGCATCCAGGAACTTACTCTGATCAGAAAAGTAATTACCTGGGGTATCGTATGCATTTTTCTTGCCTATGGTATTTATCTTCTGGTGGATCATTACGGAATCGGAGCACATGTGATGGACTGGATCCACCTGATTTTCCGATGGGCTCATGTGATTCTGGGAATATCGTGGATCGGAGCTTCATTCTATTTTATTTTTCTGGAGAACAGTTTAAACCGGACGGAAAATCTTCGAGATGAACTGGCAGGGAATTTATGGGCCATTCATGGAGGCGGTTTTTATTATGTAGAAAAATATAAGATTGCTCCGGGAGAGTTGCCAAAGAAATTGCATTGGTTCAAATACGAAGCCTATTTCACCTGGCTCACCGGAATCATTCTGCTGACTTTGGTCTATTATTTTAATGCCAAAACATTCATGATAGATCCTGATGTAGCAAAAATTTCTCCTGCCGCATCGATTCTGATTGGAATTGGCACTCTGATTTTCGGCTGGCTCGTGTATGATTTTCTTTGCCGTACTCCTTTGATTCAGCAAAAGAAAACATTCGCCATCATTGGGTTTTTAATCATTACCCTCATCTCCTTTTTTCTCAGTCATTTTCTGAGCGGACGTGCAGCCTTTATCCATGTTGGAGCTCTCATCGGAACCATTATGGCGGGCAATGTTTTTTTTGTGATCATCCCCGCACAAAAAGCAATGGTGAAAGCCGCGAAACATGGTCAACCACTCGATCCGAATCTTGGAAAATACGCCGGTCTTCGTTCACTGCACAACAATTACATGACACTGCCGGTCATCTTTGTAATGATCAGTAATCACTTCCCTGCTACGTTTGGCAATGCATTTAATTGGGCGGTACTTGCAGGACTCACGCTCGCAAGTGTAGCCGTTAGACATTATATCAATCTGCATGAAAAAGGTCAGCATGCTGCATGGATGATTCCTTTCGCCGTGATCGCATTGATTGCCCTTGTTATAGTAACAGCACCTACACCCTCTTCCCGAAAATCTTCAGCGCCTGTCGCCTTCAGTCAGGTTCAGCCTATTTTTAAGGCACGTTGTCAAAATTGTCATTCCGCTAATCCTACTGATGACGTTCAAAAAGTCGCTCCCGGAGGTGTGATGTTTGACACTCCTGAGCAAATTCAGAAGATGTCGGCAAGGATTCTTGTTCGGGCAGTACAAACGAAAACAATGCCTCAGGCAAATAAAACAGGCATCACTGAAGAAGAACGTGAACTCATCGGACTTTGGATTGACCAGGGTGCGAAAATTGAAAACTGATTATTCCGCTTATAACCTTATCTTGTGAACGGACCGGGGGTTTTCCCGGTTGTATTCTGAATTTTATTTTAAAAAATGTCGATCCCAGATCTTGCCATACACAGTAAACGAGTTCTTCTGGATGGAGAATTGAAAGATGCAACCATTTACATCCACGAGGGAAAAATCCTTGAAATCAAAGAAGGTAAAGGCGATCTCAAATCCGCCAAAATATTTGACGATGTAAAAGATTCGGTTGTCATGCCCGGACTGATTGATTGTCATGTACACATCAATGAACCGGGACGTACCGACTGGGAAGGATTCGAAACAGCAACACGGGCCGCGGCTTCGGGTGGAATTACCACTCTGGTAGACATGCCTTTAAATTCCACTCCGGTTACAACAACAGTAAAAAATCTCAAGGAAAAATTAGCCGCTGCGGAAGGAAAACTGTTTGTGGATTGCGGCTTCTGGGGAGGTATTGTTTCAGGAGATGTATCTGAAATCGAACCCTTGATAAAAGCAGGAGTGCTGGGCTTTAAAGCATTTCTGACACATTCCGGTATTGATGATTTTCCGAATGCGAGCTTGAAAGATCTGGAAAAAGCGGCACCGATTCTTAAAAAATATAATTTGCCTTTACTTGCGCATGCTGAACTGGATTCAAAACACAAAGGACAAAAAGCTTTTGAAGACGATCCGGAATCATATCAGGCTTTTTTAGGCTCGAGACCACGCTCCTGGGAAAACGAAGCGATCAAAGAACTGATTGCCCTATGCAAGAAGACCGGCGCACGAGTACACATTGTGCATTTATCTTCTTCAGATTCAATTGAGCAGATCAGGGAAGCACGTTCAAACAATTTACCACTTACTGTAGAAACCTGTCCGCATTACCTCTTCTTTGATTCTGAAACCATCAAGGATGGAGATACACGTTTCAAATGCACGCCCCCGATCCGTGAAAAAGAAAACAATGAAAAACTCTGGCAAGCACTAAAAGACGGTACACTGGATTTCATTGTATCAGATCACTCCCCTGCTCCACCTGAAATCAAGGAGATTGAAAGCGGAAACCTGAAGGAAGCATGGGGTGGAATTTCATCTTTACAATTTACATTGGCTATCATCTGGACTGTTGCATTGCGTGATAAAACAGGAATTTCGGAAATCTCTAACCTGATGAGCAGAAATGTGGCTGATTTTCTCGGTCTTAAAAACAAAGGCCGTCTCGAACCCGGCGCTGACGCGGATATCGTTGTCTGGAGCCCTGAGAAAAAACTAAAAGTGTCCCGCAGCAATATTCGATTCCGTCATCCGATCACTCCTTATGAAGGACAAATGCTCAGCGGGTTGGTTGAATTAACCTATGTCCGGGGTAACAAGGTTTACGATAAAGGATCCTTAGTATCTTCGCCGACAGGACAAGTGATTTTAAATACGCTATGATAAAAGAAGTTTCTGAGGCTCCTGCATTCACACAGCTGTTGAATCTGGCTGCGGATAAGCTGGGAGCAAAAGCCATTGCCTGTACGGATGATTTCTTTGCTGAAAAAGAAAATCTCATTAAACCCGGACGTGGAATTTTCATTGCCGATAAATATACGGATCGCGGTAAGTGGATGGATGGTTGGGAATCGCGCAGAAAGCGTGTCCCCGGGCATGACTGGTGCATTGTGCAACTTGGAGTTCCCGGCGTCTTGCACGGTTTCGATATCGACACCAATTTTTTCCTGGGTAATCATCCGCCTTTTGCTTCAATAGAAGCTTGTTTATTGCCAGTCGGAAAAAATCCGGAAGATGCCGATATTGAATGGAAAGAAATTCTTCCCAAATCACCTTTGAATCCCGGAAGTCAGAATTTTTACGCTTGTACAGATAGAAATCTATACTCGCATATTAAATTACACATCTATCCTGACGGCGGTGTTGCACGATTGAAAGTCTACGGAGAAGTTCAGAAAGACTGGACAAAAGTAAAGAAGGACGATGTGATTGACCTAGCCTCCGCTTTAAATGGAGCAAAGGCAATTCTTTGCAACGATATGTTTTTTTCCCACATGGATAATTTAATCATGCCAGGAAGAGGTGTGAATATGGGCGATGGATGGGAAACAAAAAGAAACCGCACACCGAATAACCGCGACTGGGTGATCGTACGACTCGCGCATCCGGGAAAAATAAAAAGCCTGCTTGTGGATACTTGTCATTTTAAAGGCAATTATCCTGACACCTGCTCGATTGAAGCCTGTTCCATTTCTAAGGAAGAAGAAAAAAATATTTCTTCCGAAAAAATTTCCTGGAAAGAAATTCTTCCAAAACAAAAATTACAAGCGGATCATGAGCATGAATATGAAAAGGAAATTCTTCCTCATGATTCCATTACCCATATCCGTTTGAATATATTTCCGGATGGTGGCATCAGCAGACTCAGGTGTTTTGGAAACATTATTTGATTATTCAAATGACGCTCACTGAACTCAATAATCTCGGATCCTCACAACTTCGCGAAGAATTCATGAAATGCTGCGGATGTACATCCTGGGCTGAAAAGATGGTTGCGTCCGCGCCATTTCAAAATCGCGAAGAAGTATTTGAAAAATCCGATCTCTTCTGGGATCAAACCAACGCTACTGATTGGCTGGAAGCATTTTTACATCACCCAAAAATTGGTGACCTGAAAAGTTTAGAAAAAAAATTCGCTTCGACCAGTAAACTTGCGGGCAGTGAACAAGCTTCTGTACATTCCGCTTCACAAAAAACACTGGAAGATCTGGCTGCCGGGAATGATGCATATGAAACTAAATTTGGTTTTATTTTCATCGTTTGTGCAACTGGAAAAAGTGCGGGAGAGATGTTGGAATTACTGAACAGCCGGATCCACAACGATAAAGAAACCGAATTGAGAATCGCTGCCACGGAGCAGAACAAAATAACACGTTTACGTTTAGAAAAATTATTGTCATGAGTCAGATTACGACACACATTCTGGACACATCCAAAGGAATTCCAGCGCAAGGTATTCATCTTGCACTGGAAGCATTTTCGGTAGACAACAAATGGCTCCCATTGGCAGAAGGAATTACAAATGCGGATGGTCGTGTAGCTGATTTGCTCAAAGCGGATGTCTTACTTTCTCCCGGAATTTACAGGATCACTTTTGAGACTTCAGAATATTTTACCAAACAGGGAATGAAAAGTTTTTATCCTTACGTACAAATCACTTTTGAAGTAAGCGACCCCAGACATTACCATATTCCACTGTTGTTAAGTCCGTATGGTTTCACGACTTATCGTGGCAGCTGAGCGCTGAAATCTCTCCTGATTAAGCATGAATTCCGCCTACGATTCGAGATTAAGCCGTATTTAATTGAACAACAACCACTTTCGACAGTATTTAAGGCTGCAATTTCTTCCCGGCCTCCGAAACAATGCCCTTTTTTGAACGTATTGCAGGGATATGAATCGTCCTCTGGAGGAAATCCTTCGCAATATTCTGGTAGCAAGGGATCAACCGGCTTTTTGTGTTGCAGGAACACATTATACGTATGCTGAATTCGGAGCATGCGTCGCGAACATTCAACACCAGATTCAAAGCAAAGGTCTTGAAGGAAATTGCAACATCGGTATTTTGACTTACGATGATTTGCAAACTTATGCTTCTGTTTTTGCCATTTTATTCAGCGGCCATGCTTTTGTTCCGATCAATCCTTTGCATCCGAAGACAAGGAATGAATCCATCATCGAACAGGCAGAAATAAGTGTATTGCTCAGTAGCAAGCTGGAAGAAGAAGCGATGGCTTTTTCATCCACATCTACCATGGTACTGAAAACAAATTTGCCTCAAGATATCAGTTCTGTTCCTTCCTTTATAGAACCGGAGCCTGACAGACTCGCTTACATTCTGTTCACATCAGGAAGTACGGGTGTTCCAAAGGGTGTTCCACTTACAATTCAAAATCTGGAATCATTTCTGAGAGCATTTTTTGCCCTCGGCTTTGATATCGATAGCTCCGACAGATTCATTCAAATGTTTGATATGACATTTGATTTATCCATTATGAGCTATATGGCTCCCTTGTGTATTGGAGCCTGTGTGTATACTGTTCCCTTCGATGGAATAAAATACATGCAGGTTTATCGTCTGCTTGAAGAGCACCACATCACATTTGCTTTATTGGTTCCATCCATCATCACACATCTGAGACCATATTTTGAAGAAATATTTTTAGAGAAAATGAAGTACTCGCTTTTCTGTGGTGAGGCTTTGTATGAAGATGTAACGTTGGAATGGGCAAAGTGCATTCCGCATGCGCAATTGTTAAATGTCTATGGGCCAACGGAAGCGACGATCTTCTGTACTACTTATCCGATCCACCGTAAAGGAGGAAATAAATGTCTCAACGGAATATTGTGCATCGGTCAGGCTATGGATTCCATGGAAGCAACTATCTTCACAGAAGATGGAAAGCCTGCAGTAGCAATGGAAAAAGGAGAGCTTTGTCTTCATGGAGCGCAAGTCACTCCGGGATATTGGAAAAATGAACAAAAAAACAAGGAAGCCTTTTTCAATTATAACAACAAACGCTATTACAGAACCGGAGATTTGTGTTTTACGGATTCAGAAGGAGACACTAGCTATAGTGGAAGAATAGATTTCCAGGTAAAGATTCAGGGCTTTCGTGTGGAATTGGGTGAAATTGAAATGCAGGCCCGAGATTTCCTGAAAACACACAATGTCGTTGCCATTGCAAAGCAGAACGAAGAAACAGTCTGGCAAATTTATCTGTTCATTGAAAACTTCACTGAATCCACAGCTTCATTGTTGAAACATCTGAAAGAATCCATCCCTTCATACATGCTTCCCGCTAAAATCATCGGGACAGGATTGTTTCCACTGAATTCAAATGGAAAAACAGATCGAAAAGCATTGATGGCACAGGCAGGATTATAATCGGTAAACAAAAATATTCACACGAATTGTGATCGATAATTGAGAGGGAACAAAATGGAAAAACACGAAATATTAAATCAACTTACGGGGATTTTCAAAAGAATCTTTGAAAACGAAACTGTCATTTTACAGATGGATACGACCGCGAACGATGTGGATGGATGGGATTCATTGACGCATACTTCCATGATTGTTGAAGTTGAAAAGCATTTCATGGTTAAATTCAAACTAAAAGAAGTACTGGGATTTAAAAATGTCGGTGATATGGTAAACATGATCCATTCCAAACTTGCCGCTGCCTAAAGGAAATTGATGGTATTTAATTCGTTCACATTCCTGATTTTCTTTTTCCTTTTTGCCATCCTTTATTTCAGGATGAGAGGAAAGGTGCAATTACTCTGGCTGCTTACCGGCTCGGTAATATTTTGCGCATTCTACAGTTTGAAAGGACTTGGAATCCTGTCAGGACTGATCGTCGTTAATTACTTTTCAGGAATTCTCATTGAAAAATCATCAAGAAAAGAACTGATACTATTTCTCAGTTGCCTCGTGAATTTGGGCGCTTTGTTTTTATTTAAGTATTATAATTTCTTCAATCTTGAACTGACTTCGTTATTGCATTCAATCCATATTGACAACCCATTGCCGGTTGTGAATTTTTTAATTCCGGTCGGGTTATCCTATTTCACTTTGCAGGCTATCGGATACAATGTGGATATTCAACGTGAGATGGAAGTTCCAGAGAAAAACTTTCTCGTATTTGTTACTTACTTCCTCTACTTCCCTAAACTCATCCAGGGACCGGTTGATCGACCCAGGAATCTCCTGCCACAATTGCATCACGAACAAAAATTTGATTACAACAGAGTTGTTGGCGGATTAAAACTTATCGCCTGGGGTTTGATAAAAAAACTGGTCATTGCTGACCGGCTTTCGATTTTCGTGAGTCAGGTGTATGATCATACCGGTAGTTACAGCGGGATTGTGCTTTTGCTTGCCGGATTATTCTACATGGTTCAATTGTATGCGGATTTCTCCGGTTACATGGATATGGCACTCGGTATTTCATCCATACTCGGGTTTGAAATCATGCAAAACTTCAACAGGCCATTTGCCGCTACCTCTGTTACAGATTTCTGGAAACGATGGCACATTTCACTTTCTACATGGCTGTATGAATATGTATATAATCCTATTTCACTTCAATGGAGAAATCTCGGAAACTGGGGAATGGTTTTCGCCATCTTCATTACATTTTTCCTGAGCGGTTTGTGGCATGGAGTCGGCTGGACATTTATGACCTGGGGATTGATTAATGGTCTCGCGATGGGCTATGAATTGCGCACGGCAAAATGGAGAAAAAAAACATTTAAAAAATTATCTCCGGCAACTGCAAAATATCTTTCCGTCTCGATCACATTTATCTTCACCTTACTAAGCTTCACATTTGTGCGTGCCAACACAGTGAGCGAAGGATGGTACGTACTCACTCATCTTTTTGATACTTCAAAAGTGGTTTCACTTTTTTCTCTTGGTCTGGATCCGTTGAATTTCATGCTTGCTTGCTTGGGAGTAATTCTTCTTCTTGTTCTGCAATTTTATCAACCTAAAATAAGTTTCAGCGAAGCACTTTCATCTAAACCCTTGGCTGTACGCTGGTCGGTATATGGTCTTATTGCCCTTGTTATTTTAAACCTCGGAATCCTTGGAGGAAAAGGTTTTATCTACGCTCAATTCTAAACAATGGCAAAGCTGATCCTCAAATTATTTCTTTTTGGTTTGCTTGCCATCGTACTGAGCATTCCGGTGAGAAAATATTTACGTGCTCCGGAACGTGAATTGCCATGGTCCTACAGCTTTGATGCTTTGCATTTAAAAAGAGAATATCTGCGTACGTACCCGAATCGTTTCAACCTCTTATTTATTGGTTCCAGTTCCACACGAAGAGGTTTTGTGCCACAGGTTTTCAATGAATCCGCAGACTCATCCTTGCATATCAATTCCTTTAATTACGGTGTTGACTGGATGGGCTTCCCGGAAGTGTATTATATGCTTGATCATGTCGTAAAAGAAAACAAAGAAGGTACACGTTACTTATTCATCGAGTTATCGAAAATAAAAATCATAGATTACCAGAACATGCATACTGCACGTGCAATTTACTGGTACAACTGGTCTGATTTTACTTTTACACTTCGATCCATTGTCTCTTCCCCTTCTCCCCCATTGGTCAAAGCTGCCGCACTTTCCTCTCATCTGGTTGGCTACATGGATCATTTACTCAATGTAGGATCCATTAGCGACCGGAATGATTATCACAAAAGACAAGCGATGGTGACAGATTCCATCGCTGATATGGGTGAAGTATACAACGGTTATAGCGGCAAAGAAATCCATGAAGATGCGGGTCGGGAACATTTCCTAAAAGATACCAGTGGTTTAGCGGCACGAAAACTAAATTCCGCACAGGCATTTGAAGATCTTGAGAAAAATCCGGCTTTGATTAAAAAATACAATCATGTTTATCTTGACCGGATCAATTCCACCATACAAAAGTTGAAAGACAATGGAATTTACCCTGTCTTCGTGATGAATCCGCGTGCCGACCCTCGACAATACAAGGAAATTCTGACAGTATTTTATAACATTGATCCCCGTTATCGGATAGAAATTGCTGATAGTAGAAAGTATCCTGATTTGTATCTCTCGCAATACGCTTCTGACGAAACACATTTAAATGAAGAAGGTGCTGTCTTGTACACAAAATATCTGGCGAGGGAATTCAATAAATTAGTAACCGTATCAACAGATACATCGCGCATCCAACAATGACGAGAATACTTATCATCGCCGACGATCTGGGGATTGATTCGCTCACCAATCAGCGAATCACCGATTGTTATGAAAAGGGATTGATCTCCTCCACTTCTGTCATGGTTACAATGCCCGGTTTTGAGGAAGCTGTTGAGTGGTATAAAAAACAAACACCGGAACCAAAACTCGGCATTCATCTGGATCTGGATGGAGGAAAACCGGTTTCGGAAGTTTTCAAAAGTGCTTACGGTGAAAAGAAATTATTTTATCCGGGTGGCCGGCTTTCCGCAGATCAAAAATATCTGGACATCCTGGAACAGGAGCTCGACGCGCAGATTCAAAAATTAATCAAAGCCGGAATATCACTTCATCATATCGATTCACATCATCACAAACATACCAATTGGCCTGTTGCAAAAATTGTAGTTCGACTTGCAAAAAAATACGGTGGAGTCCGCATTCGTGTTGCAGGAAATGTACTCTATCCAAGCGCTTTTCATAAACAAATTTATCGATCACTTTTAAACCGTTATTTCAAGAAACACAGCAATCCCCAAAATCACATTCCAAATTTTGCCCGTCTCGAAAAATTTATGGCAGCAAGACCAACAATACAAGGGAACAGCATTGAATTGATGACTCATCCCGGCATGGATCAGGACTACCAGCTGCTGAACAGTCCTGCTTTTTCTGAGTTTCTCAAAAACTATTCCCTGATCCGGTAAAAAGTATTTGCTTAGATTTGGCAAATAAAATAGTACATAAAAATCCTGGTACTTTGTACCTCTGAAAATTACCCTCAATCCCCAATCCACCTCCAATTCAATAAGCACGAATAAGTCTGTATGAAAACATCCATTTCACCTGTTGCTAAAGAGAAAATTCTGAGTGATTTACAGAAAGCGAATTTAGTCTTTCAAAAAGTTTATCCGGGTGATAAGCCCGACAGACAACCGGTACATACAGTGTATGGTGGCGCGAATTTGTTTCGTTCTGATTCCACAAAAAAGATGGGAGAGATTGCTTTACGCAGTCTCACCTCCTATGCACCTGATTTTACTGTGCTGGCAAGGGTTCTCGAACTCAGCGGTCACGAAACACTTCCAACCGAAAAATCAAAGATTGCGGAACTTACTTCCACCCTGGATAAAATGACTGCGGATGAACGAAAAAAACATCCGGCATGGCTATCCTATACCGTTTATAAAAAAATAATCGCGAAGCTTGAAAGAGAAGCAGTAGAAGACTTTCGTATTGATTTTGAAGATGGTTTTGGTAATCGTCCGGATGATGAAGAAGACGCGACTGCTGTGAATGCGGCTAAAGAATTGGCCAAAGGAATGAAAGAAAAAACAATCTCACCATTCATTGGCATTCGAATCAAACCGTTCACAGAAGATTTAAAACAACGTGGTATCCGTACCCTTGATATTTTCCTGACAACGCTGCTTTCTGAAACAGGAGGAAAATTGCCCGACAATTTCGTAGTCATGCTTCCGAAAGTAACAATACCGGAACAAATGCAGGCGCTGGTTCAGTTGTTTGAAATTATTGAAAAAGAAAATAACATTCCTGAAGGCACATTGAAAATGGAAATGATGGTGGAAGCGACGCAAGCCATCATGGATAAAAACGGAGTGAATCCTTTGCGTGGCCTCATCATGGCAGCAGGAGGAAGATGCATTGCTGCTCACTTCGGAACATATGATTATACAGCTTCCTGCAACATCACCGCTAAATATCAAACCATGGATCATCCGGTTTGTGATTTCGCGCATCACATGACGAAAGTGGCTTTAGCAGGAACAGGAATTTTTCTTTCGGATGGAGCAACCAATGTCATGCCGATTGGTCCGCACAAAGGAGACAATCTCACAGATCAACAAAAACAGGAAAACACAATGGTAGTACACCGTGCCTGGAAATTGTGTTATGGTCATTCCATGCATTCTCTTCGCAATGGTTTTTATCAGGGCTGGGACCTTAATCCCGCGCAATTACCCATGCGTTATGCAGCTGTGTATACTTTCTTTCTTGAGAGTTATGAAGACGCCGCGGCTCGCCTGTTTCACTTTGTAAACAAAGCGGCACAGGCAACACTTTCAGGAGATATTTTTGATGATGCTGCAACCGGACAAGGACTTCTGAATTATTTCCTCCGCGCAATGAATTCCGGAGCTATTACTGAAGAAGAAGCGTTGGTAACCGGATTGACCCTGGAAGAAATTCACAGCAGGTCGTTTTATCGGATACTCCGTGGCCGGAGGAAGTAGTTTTTTGAGTTTCGCGTTAGAGGTTAGTGGTTAGTGGTTAGTGGTTAGTGGTTAGTGGTTAGTGGTTAGTGGTTTAAAAAACTAACAACTAATAACTAATAACTAATAACTAACAACTAAACCAAAAGGGTCTACTCCCGAGTTACAGTATTCTTCACAGCAATCATTTTGGCAAGGATGCTGATGGCGATTTCTTCGGGTGATTCGGCGTTGATGTCGATGCCCATGGGCATATCGACTGTTTCAAGTTCATTCAGACTGGCTATTTTCCCCTCTTCAAACATTTTCTTTGTCATCTCTACTTTGCGCTGACTTCCTATCATGCCCAGATACGCATGAGGTTTCTTTAGACAGAATGCAAGAATGTCACGGTCATAAGGGTGACTGTAAGTCATGATTGCAACAAAAGTTTGATCATCGAATGGCAATAAAGGAAGTGCTTGTGCGTAGTGCAGATTCATTTTACTCAAACCTTCGATGTTGATCTGATCAAGATATTCTTTCCTGTCATCGATTATGTAAATTTCAAAATCAAGTCCTACGGCAAGTTTGGCCAATGCATGTCCGGTATGACCGGCACCAAAAATATAGAGTCGTTTCTTTTTCATAATCGGTTCTATATAAACATCCACACTTCCTCCACAACACATGTTGTGCTGATGTAATAAATCATGACGGAAAAAGGCAGGCTTTCCTGATTTTAACACTTTGAGTGCCTGTTCAATCACACTTTTTTCGAGCTCGCCTCCACCAATTGTTCCGGAAATTCGGCCATCCGGGAATACCAACATTTTGGCTCCGGTTTCTCTTGGAGTGGAGCCATGTGTTTTGACAATAATACACAGAGCAAGATCGGTCTGATGTTTACCTGCTTCTGATATGGTTTCAAAAATGTTCGGCAAGTGATAATCTTATCAATCAAAAATACAGATAATATTTATAAGCAACATTCAGCGAGATTCAGCTTCATCCTTGGCAAAAAATATTAATTTTACATCCCGCTCAGCAAAATTGAAATTGTTCGTCCATGAAAAATAATCCAACTGAATTTATAAAAGTCGCCGTTGATCTGTCAAGGGAAGGCTCTCAATCAAACAAGGGAGGACCATTTGGCTGTGTTGTCGTGAAAGATGGAAAAATAATCGGAAAAGGTTCCAACCAGGTTACATCCTCCAACGACCCTACTGCCCATGCTGAAGTCGTCGCCATTCGTGATGCATGTCGCAACCTGAATAGCTTTCAGTTGACTGATTGCGAGATTTATACCTCCTGCGAACCTTGTCCCATGTGTCTGGGTGCCATTTATTGGGCCCGACCTAGCAAAGTGTATTTTGCTAATACCCGTCACGAGGCCGCGGAAGCGGGTTTTGACGACGCTTTTATATATGAAGAAATCAATGTCTCCCCCGACAAACGAAAAATTGAAATGATCCATGTTCCGGATGCTGCTGCGTTACAAATCTTTAAAGACTGGATCAACAAACCGGATAAAATTGATTATTGATCTCAAAAAGCTCTTTACCCATTATTGGGCCTTGATTTTATACACATTTTTCATTTTCATCGTTTTTTTCCTGATTCGGGCAATTACAGGAATTACTTGGTAAATTACACTCTATCAATTTGCTGAACGAAGGAATTCCTGCAAACCTGAGAAAAACAGTTAAAAGAAGCACTTTTTTATTGCGGAATTGTGTAAATAATTTATCTTGCATGAGCATTCATCATGCATTTCTTTGCTGCGTGCAAAGATTATAAGATTTTATCATTTCGTTTATCTATGACTCATTCCGACTCCACGCTAATCACGTGCAGCCTGTTTCACAATCTTGACCAAGTAGTACTCGCGGAAATTCTTTCTCATTCAGAAATGAATGAATATCCGAAAGGTGCTGTTTTGGTAAATAAAGGCTCTGTGCCCAGTGCACTTTATATTGTAAAAAACGGAACAGTAGAAATTTACAATGAAGATGTACTGCTGGCAACACTTGGCTCGCTTTCTATACTGGGAGAAAGTTTCCTTGCTGATGCCGTTGCAACTGCAACGATTGTGGCGGGATCAGACCTCACGATGGTGGAAATTAAAAAAGATGTTTTTTATTCTCTTGCGGTGAAATATCCGCAGTTGATCCTGAACATTTTTAAAATTAATTTTCAACGATTACGAAATTCAAATGACGCGGCTTTAAAAGAAGCACGGGAACGGGAAGAAAGATTAAATCAACTCGTCAATGAACGTACTCACGCTTTGAATGAAACAATGCTCGAGTTGCGTAAGACCAATGATGAATTGTCAATCACCCGTGATAACCTGATCGAAACTCAAAAATTCCGCCAGCAGTTTCTGGCCAATATGAGCCATGAAATCCGCACTCCCATGAATGCTATCGTGGGATTGACAAACCTGCTGATCAAATCGCCGCTCAACGAACAGCAGGAAAAATATTTGAATGTCATCAAGAAAAGCGGGGCCAACCTGCTGGTCATCATTAACGATATTCTGGATCTCGCTAAAATTGAATCCGGCAAAATGGAACTGGAAGCAGTACCATTCCCGTTCATTTCGGCGATTCACAACATTCACACTATTCTCGGTCTCAAGGCTGAAGAAAAGGGAATAAAAATGGAACAGATCATAGGAGAAGGTGTTCCTGAATATGTCGTTGGCGATGAAACAAGAATTACCCAGGTCATTATGAACCTTGCCGGTAATGCCATTAAATTCACTGAAAAGGGTGCTGTTACGATATCCGTTATTCCAGAAAATAAAAATGACAAAGAAGTCGTTGTCAGAGTAGGTATCCGGGATACAGGTATTGGAATTCCTGCTGACAAAATCGACAAGATCTTCGAAAGTTTTGGACAAGCTTCCTCAGATACTACGAGAAAATTTGGTGGTACCGGACTGGGATTAACCATCTCCAAACAATTGGTGGAAATGCATGGCGGAGACCTGAAAGTTCAAAGCGAGCCGGGCAAGGGATCTGAGTTTTATTTTTCCATTAAATACACCATTACTTCAAAACCACAAGAAGATAATATTGACGATCTCGCGACTTCACATGATTTGTCTACCGTAAAAATTCTATTGGTTGAAGACAACGAATTCAATCAAATGGTAGCAGTGGATACATTGAATGATATTTTCCCTGAGGTAAAAGTAGATGTCGCGAATGACGGACAAGAGGCTCTTGATAAACTCAATGCCGATAATTACAGTTTTGTATTTATGGATATCCAAATGCCGGGAATGGATGGTTATGAAACTACCCGTCGTATCCGGAAATTGGAAGACACATTAAAGAAGAATATCAGAATTTGTGCAATGACCGCTAATGTTACCCGGGAAGAAATCGATGAATGCCTTGCATCAGGAATGAATGATTACATGATGAAACCATTCAGCACCGAAACTCTCCGGGAAAAAGTAATCCGTAACGCCTTTCCCAACGAATCGTGAATCAAACAACTTATTCCAAAAGCACGAGGAATTATTCTTCGTCAACACCATCCACGGTCATGAACCGATACGAACAAACAAAGCAATTTATACTCGGAAAGCTGAATACCGGATTACCGGACAACCTCACGTATCATGGCTATCACCATGTTCTCGATGTATTGAACGCGGCAGAAATGTTGTGCGAAAGGGAGAAAATTCCCGCTGAAGATGTCGAGCTTGTGAAAGTAGCAGCTCTGCTTCACGATTCCGGTTTCCTGCTAAACGCTGTAAACCACGAACAAATTGGCAGTGATATGGCCAGAAAATTATTACCTGAATTTGGCTACAGTAAAACTGAAATAGAAACCATCTGTGGAATGATTCTCGCGACAAAATTTCCACAGCAACCAAAAAATCATCTGGAAGAAATTCTCTGTGATGCCGATTTGGACTACCTCGGCCGCCCTGATTTTTTCAGCATCGGAAATACATTGTTTGAAGAACTAAAAAACAGTGGGAATATTTCTACTCTGAGAGAATGGAACCAACTACAGGTTACTTTTCTCCTCACCCATAAATATTTTACCCGTTCTGCTAAAGAACTCCGCGATTTTCAAAAAGAAGTTCATCTTCAGCAGGTGAAAAATTTACTCGCAAAACCCTGAATTGCTCTTTCTACAGTCTCCTGAGACTAGTTAAAATTTTCAGCTTTTAATTTACTCCGGCTTAATTTCTGTCCGGGGAAACCAGATCTTAACAATTTTTTTCTGCTATTTGCGTTTCTTTTTCGGATTCTGCATTAAATCAAGAATAACACGGATTGTTAAAAAATCACATCCGTAAGCCCCGCAAGGAAAAATATTATTGATAGATTTACCAAATCATGAGACTTCTAACTGTTCTCTTATGCGTTTTGGCTCTGGCATCCTGTAAAAAGGAGGCGTTGGTTACAGTTGACAATAATATTCCACCGGAAGATTATACGATTGAACCTGTAGTAGTGGAGAATTATATCAACCGAACATATATTCTCACCCTTGGCAGAGAACCTGATGAAACAGAATTCAGTACCGCACGACAGGCACTCTTGAATAGTGGAGTTGATAGCGCCTCCCGCCAAAACTTCCTCGAGTCCGTTTTTTCAGACCCTTCCTATCTTCCTGCTGTTTACAATCAGAATAAAATTGATTTGCTAAACAATGTTGACACCGCCGAATTTACCAACTGGATCAACATCTTTGAATTTTTACTGCAGGACTCAACAAATATTACTTCATGGCCTGCTCTTCAACAACAACAAGACAGGCTGATCGAATTGCGAAACGCATTCCCTGCATTTATCAATGGGACAATTGGAGTAGATGAATTGCAACGCAGAATGTGTAACAATTACCTCTACGACCAGATCAATATGGGTGCCGCGAATTTTGTAATCTCCACCTTTCAACATTTGATTAACCGAAACCCGACAATTTCAGAACAACAAAACGGGATCAACATGGTAGGAGGAATCAACGCGGTTTTGTTTCTCCAGGCCGGTTCAAATCAAAATGATTACCTGAACATTCTCACACATTCCAGTAATTATTTTGAAAGTCAGGTTGTATTGCTTTATCACAAATTCCTGAATCGTGAACCAATTACAGAAGAAATGCTCAGTGGCACACAAAAATATAGCAGCACCGGGGACTATACCGCTGTACAAAGAGATATTTTAGCTACAAACGAATTCATCGGGATCCAATGAAAAAATTGATTTTTATTTTTTTGTGTTTGACTATTTTATTTTCCTGTAGCCGGGAAAATAAATACGAGTATGAAGTCAATCCTGTTAATGTTTCTCAAAACGGCGGAGTAAAAAACTCTCAGAAGACAACTGCAGAATTTATTTCCATCGCTTATGCAGATCTGTTCGGAATCCAAATTCCTCAGTCCAGACTGGTGAATCTCAGCATTGCTTACAGTTCATTTGGTGATCAAAAAGTAATCGAAGACCGTATCATCCGGAATTTCATCAATGATACACTGGCAATTATTCCTGATTCAGTTGTTGTTAATGGAGATACTTCGGCATTCATTGTAAAAGCCTATAAAAAATTCTTCAACCGCGAACCTTCTGAATTCGAAAAATACACCTGGAAGAATACGATTCATCAGGATGCTTCGATAAATCCTTTAATGGTATATTATACATTGATGACATCTGATGAATACAGGTTTTATTAATCACACAGCATGATGAAACGAAGGGAATTTATAAAAAAATCAGCACTGGCTACTGCCGGAGTGATTGCATCACCCTACCTGCTTCCATCCGGCAGTTTGTTCGCCGCGACGGGTATGCGTCGTGTCAACCATGTTGTATTTTGTTTGTATGCTGGTGGTGTGCGAAATCTGGAATCTGTTCACATGAATGACGGGAACCTCATGCCGAATTTGCTTTCAGGCGGTGGTTCTGTTTCATCCGATATTGCCGGAGCAATGGAAGCCCTGCCTCCTGCTCCTCTTCCATTTCCATTGCAAAACTACGGTACACTTTTCAAAGAATTCCGTTATTACAATGGTCCGACCGGTCATTACAATGGTCATACAGTCGCGCTAACCGGAAATTATGTAGATGTAGATTTGAATTTGCGCGAACATCCGAGAAAACCTACCATTTTTGAATATTACCGCAAACACAATTCTCCTCAGCAAAGTGCATTGAAATGCTGGTGGGTGGCGAATACTCTCGGACCTTATCCGGCACTGAATTATTCTTCCGCTTCGGCTTACGGTGCTTCTTATGGCGCTAATTTCATTTCACCAACTTCGCTCATCAGTCCACAGGGATTTGATGTACTCGGAAATCCGCGTGTATTCAGCAGTCAGGAGGAAGCTGCGGTTAACAATATCCGTGGTTTTGTGAATGGAATGTTTAATCATTCTTATTCCGATGGTTCAGCCGGGGTAGTAAATACAGATACTGACAGAATTCAACTTCAGCAATTCATCACAGATTTATATACCAAAGCGCAAAGTTCAGCATTCCTTAATTCCTGGAACGCAGGTAGCGCGATGAATAATGATATGTACAACATTCTCTTCGCTGAAGAAATCATCCGCACCTTCACACCGGAATTACTGGTGGTGAATATGCAGGATGTGGATGTTTGTCATTTTCAATATACCCAATACGCGAACAACCTTCGCAAAGCGGATTTTGCAGTCGCTCAATTGTGGAAGACCATACAATCAACTCCGGGAATGGCCGATGATACGGTACTCATCATTGCACCTGAACATGGAAGAAATTTTTATCCGAATACTTCTGTGGATGCTTATGGCCGTCGTGCGCTGGATCACACCGCTCCTACCGATCCAAATTTTACAGGTGATCCGAACATGCAAATGGCCAGAGAAATTTTCTGTCTCGTTGTCGGACCTCCAAATGTAGTTGTACAGAACCAGGTGATCTCTACCATTATGGGAGAAAGCACAGAAATTGTTCCGGCTATCGCGAACTTACTCGGATTCGATCAGGACATGCCCGGAACGTATGGAGTTAAACCCTGGTCTACATGCCAGCTTCAAGCCGCCTTTGTATGATCAAACTACAGAAAATAATCCTGCTGATGATTACGGCTATGCTGGTTGCTATGGTCTGGTCTTGTAAAAACGACACAGAGCCGGTGAATCCTTACGACGCGCTGGATCACTCATCGAACACCAACAATCCCACTCCTCCGGATCCGAATTCAATTGCCGGCTTGTACAAAAATATTTTCAGTGTACGCTGTGCAAACCCGGGATGTCATGACGGAACATTCGAACCGGATTTCAGAACCATTGAATCCTCCTATGCAACTCTTGTTTACCAAGCTGTAAACAAACTCACTCTTGATTCGGCAAAATTTTATTCCTACAGAGCAATACCAAATAATGTCAATGATTCCTGGATAATTGAACGACTTACCACTCCGACTACTGAATACATGCCCTCCAACAGTATTCGTTTGTCCACTGAGGATATTGACCATGTAAAAAATTGGATCAATGCCGGTTGTCCTGATATGAACGGAGTTGTTGCCGTGAAGCCTGATCTTCCACCGAATGTTACCGGTTTCGCCGCTTTTGATGTAAACGGAAATCAGATTGATACAAATCGTTTGAACGGTGATCCGATCAGTCCTTTTCTGGTGAACGCAGGAAGTGCATTAACTATAGGCTTTGTAGCGACGGATACAAGCGATGGAACTTCCGCGACAGATCCCGGACAATTCACGGTAAAGGAAATCCATTTCTCTACAGATAAAAATGATTTCAGTAATTCGACTGTACTTGTAGCAAGCACATACATTGCAGGATATTCAGCCTGGCTGGCAACTTTGCCTGCAGTTTCATGGCCTGTTGGAACCACGGTTTATTTCCGAATTTATGTGAATGATGGTCATCATACCAACAACACTGAATTTCCAAGGTTCGATTCGCCTGATTATTATAAAACTTATTTCTCTTTTTATGTACAGTAAAGGGATATTGCTTTGGGCCGCACTCTTTCTTTGTTTCTCCTGCAACAAAGACAAGATTGAATTTGATTCAACTCCTTCGATTGAAGTGACTGCAATTAGTCCGGGTTCGGTTCAGGAATTTACAGAACCGGTAACAATTACTATTAAATACAAGGATGGTGATGGTGATCTGGGTGAAAATAGTAGTGGAGTAAAAAACTGTTTTGTTACTGACAACCGGATTGGAATTATTTCTTCTTTTCGTATTCAGCAACTCGGACCAGAGGGCTCCAACATTCCAATCACTGGATCTCTGAATATTGATCTTGGCGGACAAGGGATCACAGATACTTCTCTCAGCAATCAGAATGTTAGTTTCTCTGTTTACGTCATTGACAGAGCAGGACATATTAGCAATACTGCTACTACTGCTGCAATTTCTATCCGCAAATAATTTTACCCGGCAGGGTCTTTACTAAATTTCATCCGCTTTTGTTTAGCTGGTCAAAAATTCTGGTGACCTCCACGAATGTTCAAATTGTTCCTAATTTTCAATCTGATAACTTTAACTAAAATAAATTCCTCAACTGCCTCTTTACAAAAGCAGTATTAACATAAGCCTCGTATAAGTATTCTTTCGACAATAATATTATTCTGCCATTACATATATATTTGAAGTGCCATACGTAATACTTAGATGGCCTGAAAAGATCTTCACCCGGAAATTAGAATTTACACCCCTTGCTGAATAGTATCAAAGAAAAATTAAAATCCGGGATACTCCGGAATATGCTCATCTATAGTTTAGGGGCACTTTTTCTGAAAGGAATTTCCTTTTTTCTGATTCCGCTTTACACGAGGATGTTACATCCAAGTGATTACGGCAATCTTGAATTACTTAATACGTTTACGTCCATTCTGGAAATTGTCTGTTCACTTGGACTGGTCCAATTCCTCTATATGGATTATTTCCATCATGAAAAAGAAGGACGGGTCAAACTGATGAATACAATCTTGTCAATTTACATTGGCTTGTCTACTTTATTGTACGTGATCACAGCAATATTTATTTACTTCTATCACGAACGTGCGCTTGGATCATTATCACTCTACCTTATTTATTTTGGAATTCTTACCACGTATTTGAACTTCTTTCAGGGGATTTACATTCTTGTTCTCAAATTTTCAGAACGAGCAAAAGCGGTCACAATTCTACAAATAGCCATCGGCCTGTTATCAATGGCAATGAATATTTATTTTGTGTATTACCTGCGAACAGGCATTTCCGGAATTATTTGGGCAAATCTGATCAGCATGATGATTTCGCTAATTATCATTGGGAACTCTCTAGGAAGTAAAATCAAGCTCTTCAATTTTACCTGGGATAAAGAACAAATCAAGGACATTTTAAAACTAAGCCTGCCATTTGTACCGGGAGCATTATCCTATTGGTTTTTGAACAGCGCCAATCGCTGGATCCTGCTGCATTATGGAACTCTTGTTGATGTAGGTCTATTTTCACTGGCGATTAAATTCACATCCATTTTTGACCCTATCTTAATACAACCCTTTCTGAATTCAAACAACCCCAGGACCCTGAGACAATTTTCTGAAGGGAACTATGTCCAAAATTTCCGTTATCTGTATCCCGGACTCATCATCTTTTTTGTCCTTATGGGATTCGTCATCCGACAAATTGCAGAATGGATGATTGATCCATCGTATTTCCCTGCATTGCCATTAATCCCGGTACTGGTATCCGGTATCTCCCTTAGTATACTGGCGCAAGTGACTGCGCTCCTGTTGATGTTCAGAAAGAAAGTCCGGCAAACATTTACAAGTATTGTTGCCGGCAGTTTCATGAGTGTGCTTGCAAGTTTTCTCCTGGTGCCAAGATATGGTTCAATGGGCGCGGCCATTGGAATTGTTATGGGTAATTTTTTCTGGTGCGGTTTCATTTACCTTTTCTATACTCAGGAAAAAAAGAAAGTACTTTCCAACCAAAAATAAGTCAGCATTCTCTTAGCCCACTTTTTTAAAAATGATTGGAGTGAAAAGCACCTTGTTATCCGGGCATTGATAAAAATTTCCGAATCCTTCTTTTTCCCGGATTTCCTGATTAAATACAAGCTTTCAGATCAGAATTCGAAAAATAACCCGAATTGGCTTAAAATAATCCAAACCTTTTAAACACATTATTTAATCATTTGTTTAAATTATTTGTTTAATAATATTACCTGACATACTTTTGTCTCCTTCGAGCACCAGATCATGGCCAAACAGAAAAACAAAGAAGTCGATCCTTCCACAGAAGAAAAGATTAAAATCGCCGCCCGGAAATTATTTACACAAAAAGGATTTTCAGCTGTAAAGACTCGTGATATCGCTGAAGAAGCCGGAATCAATCTGGCACTTCTCAATTACTACTTCCGAAGCAAAGAAAAACTCTTCAACCTTATTATGGAGGAGAGCTTACTTCGTTTTGTAGAAGGGATCGCTGAAAAGTTTAACGATGAAACAACAACCATTGATGTAAAGATTCAACGATTGGTATCGAGTTATATTGATCTTTTCTCTCAATATCCCGATTTGCCTCTATTTATATTAAGCGAAATAAGACAGCATCCCGATAAGTTACCAGCCAAATTAGATATGATTGCCGGAATTGCTCGCTCTTCATTCGTGAAACAAATCCGCGAAGCAATGAAAGACGGGAAATTCCCGGAAATGCATGTGTTCCATTTTATGGCAAACATGATGAGTCTGATCGTGTTTCCATTTGTAGCCTCACCCATGCTCATGAAAATTTCAGGGGTTTCGACAAAACAATACAATGAAATGATGCAGGAGAGAAAAGAAATGATCCCTCTCTGGATAAATTCAATGCTCAAATCAAAAGCGGTAAAAAAGTCACGTTAACCCATGTAAATTTTCAAACATGTTGAAACATTCAATCGTTAACCAAATTTTCCCTCTCACCCGTACCACCGGTTTATGGATTGTTCTCGCATTCCTCCCACTGCAATTATTTTCACAATCTCTGAACCTGGATTCCTGTCAGCATTTGGCAAGCGTCAATTATCCACTTTCAAAACAAGCGGAACTACTTTCCAAAAGCAGGGAGTATTCTCTTGATAATCTTAACAAAGGATATTGGCCGCAACTGAATATCGGCGGACAAGCCACCTATCAATCCGATGTTACAGAAATTCCTGTGCGTTTACCGGGACTCTCTATACCCGCTGTACCAAAAGATCAGTTTAAAATTTACGGTGAGCTCAACCAGCCTATCACTGATCTGATCACCGTAGGAAAGCAGAAGGAAGTTCAGCGCGCTCAGTCAGACGTCCAAACTGCCAATCTTGAAGTTGAATTGTACAAGCTGAGAGATCGTGTGAATCAGCTCTATTTTGGCATTCTGATGATCGATGCACAACTCAAACAAAACGAACTTCTGAAAAATGATATTCAAACCGGTCTCAATAAAATAAATGCAGCACTTGCCAATGGAACGGAATACAAAAGTAATGCCGATAAACTGAAAGCAGAACTCTTACGAGCCAATCAAAAGACTATAGAACTCAATGCTGCACGAAAAGCATATCTTGAAATGCTTTCACAATTCACTCACACTTCAATGCCGGATAACACAGTTCTTGAAACTCCGACACAACAAACCATCGTTGCCGGTATTAACCGTCCGGAAATAAGTTATTTTTCCAGTCGGGACAAAAGTTTCGATGCTCAGAAAAAATTATTAACCGCACGCAATCTGCCTAAGTTCGGTTTGTTTTTCCAGGGTGGATGGGGACAACCATCACCTGTAAATCTTCTCTCCAAAGATCTTTCCTCCTATTATATCGCCGGAATCCGATTGAACTGGTCAGTCAGCGGTTTGTATACACTGCATAAAGAAAAAGCCTTAGTTGAACTCGATCGAAAAATGAATGATTCACAAAAAGAAATTTTTCTCTTTAATACAAACTCAACGAACACCCAGATCAATGCTGAAATCAATAAATTGAAATCACTGCTGAATACTGATGATGAAATCGTTCAATTGAGAACATCAATTAAATCGAGAGCGCAGGTCCAGCTCGAAAACGGTGTCATCACCACAAATGACTATCTGAAAGAAATTTCAGCAGAAGATCAGGCCAGGCAAAATAAAATTCTACATGAAATACAGCTTCTTCTCGCACTCTACACACAACAATATACTACAGGCAATTAATTCACATTATCCTTCCAGCACTATGAAATCCATTTCATTCCTATCCCTCCTGAGTCTTTTGCTTTTCTCCTGTAACCGGAACCAGATTAATTTTGATGCGTCCGGATCCTTTGAAACGGAAGAAACAATTATTTCTTCTGAAGTAACCGGAGCTTTGCTTCAATTCAACATTGAAGAAGGAAAGACTCTAAAAGCCGGAGATGTAGTTGGATACATCGACAGCACACAACTGTATCTGAAAAGAAAACAATTGGAATCACAAATTCGCTCAACCCTCAGTCAGCGTCCTGATATATCCACACAGATCGCTTCCCTGCAAATACAACTTGCCACAGCTGAACGAGAGCAAAAACGCCTGAGTAATCTTGTAAAAGCCGAAGCAGCCACACAAAAACAACTGGACGACGCGACAGCACAGGTTGATGTGATCAAAAAACAACTTGCCGCCCAGCAGTCGGCTCTGACGATTACTTCCGAAAGTATTACACAACAAACGAATCCACTAGAAGTTCAAATCGAACAAATCAATGATCAACTTTCCAAATGCAAACTGGTAAACCCAGTTAATGGAACAGTTCTTACAAAATATGCAGAGGAGAAAGAAATGACCCAGGCAGGAAAAGCATTGTATAAGATCGCTGATCTTTCTGAATTGTATCTGAGAGCCTATGTGAGCGGAGCGCAACTCAGCCAAATCAAACTAAACCAAAATGTAAAAGTGTTTACTGATGATGGTGCGAAAAACCTGAAAGAGTATGCGGGTACCATCGTTTGGATCAGTGATAAAGCGGAATTCACACCCAAAACAATCCAGACAAAGGAAGAAAGATCCAATATGGTGTATGCTCTAAAAGTAAAAGTAAAAAATGACGGTTTGCTCAAGATCGGCATGTATGGTGAGATCAAACTTTGAGGCTCCAAATCTTAAAACAAACCAATGGTTGCTGTTGAGCACATAATCAAAACGTATAATAAAGGTCTCGTCAAAGCGGTAAATGATGTTTCATTTACTGTTGACAAGGGAGAAATTTTCGGATTGATTGGACCTGACGGAGCCGGAAAAACCAGCTTGTTCCGAATGCTCACGACTTTACTCCTGCCCGACGGAGGCAAAGGAACCGTATCCGGATTTGACATTGTGAAAGATTACAAAAAGATCCGTGAGAGTGTCGGCTATATGCCCGGGAAATTTTCATTGTACCAGGATCTGACCGTTGAAGAGAATCTTTCTTTTTTCGCGACGATATTTGACACTACCATCGAGGAAAATTACGATTTGATCAAAGATATATATGTTCAAATAGAACCTTTCAAAAAAAGAAAGGCCGGACAACTTTCCGGAGGAATGAAACAGAAGCTGGCATTGAGTTGTGCATTGATACACAAACCTTCGGTGTTGTTTCTCGATGAGCCTACCACCGGTGTCGATGCTGTTTCCAGAACAGAATTCTGGGAAATGCTGAAACGACTGAAACAACAAGGTATCACCATTCTTGTTTCCACTCCTTACATGGACGAAGCCTCACTGTGTGATCGCATTGCGCTCATCCAGTCGGGGAAAATTCTTTCCATCAATAAGCCGACGAATATTATAGCAGCATACGGTGAAAAAATCTATGGAATTAAATCAGATCGTATGTACGATCTTTTAAAAGATCTGAGAAAATCACCTCTGATCGACAGTTGCAATGCTTTTGGCGAATTCCTGCACATTACGTTCAAATCGAAACAGGATAGAAGAAAAGATTTGCTTGATGAATTAAAAAATCTCGGACACCTGAATATTGAATTCATCGAAACAGAACCAAAGATCGAGGATTGCTTTATCAAATTGATGACACATCCTTCTGATTCAGAAATATTAGCCTCCTGATGTCGCAACCGGTTATTTATACAAATAAACTCACTAAGAAATTCGGAGACTTTGTCGCCGCGAATGAACTGAGTTTTGAAGTTCAGCCAGGGGAAATATTTGGTTTCCTTGGCGCGAATGGAGCAGGCAAAACCACAGCAATGCGAATGTTGTGTGGATTGCTTGTCCCATCTTCCGGAGAAGCCCATGTAGCCGGCTTTGATGTGTACAAACAGAGAGAGAAAATCAAACAGAATATCGGGTACATGAGTCAGAAGTTTTCTCTGTATGAAGATCTCACTGTTTCCGAAAATATTAAATTCTACGCCGGTATTTATGGCCTTAGTAACTCTGAAATTAAAGTAAAGACCGACAAACTACTGAAACAACTGGATCTTGTAAGTGAAGCGAATCAACTGGTAAGTAGTTTGCCACTTGGCTGGAGACAAAAACTCTCGTTCTCTGTTGCCATCATTCACGAACCCCGGATTGTATTTCTTGATGAACCAACAGGCGGAGTTGACCCCGTAACACGCCGACAATTCTGGGATCTCATCTACGATGCTTCAAGCCGTGGCATCACCGCGTTTGTGACTACACATTATATGGACGAAGCCGAATACTGTAATCGTATTTCAATCATGGTAGACGGAGTTATCGAAGCACTGGACAGTCCGGTGAACCTGAAGAAAAAGTTTAATGCAGTTTCAATGGACGATGTCTTCCGCCAGTTAGCACGAAGAGCAAAAAGAAGTGAATAAGGATGAAACATAAATTACTCCACCATTTATCATGAAGCAACTTTTATCTTTTGTAAAAAAAGAATTCTACCACGTTTTCCGAGACAGGAAAACATTGCTCATGCTGTTCGGTCTGCCCATCGCGCAGATTATTCTTTTTGGATTCGCGCTTACAAATGAAATAAAAAACGCGAAAATAATTGTTGTGGATTATGCCAAGGATCTGAAAAGTCGCGAGATCATCGACAAACTGGAAGCCAGCAGGTATTTTGATATTGAAAAATCACTGGCAAGTCAGAGGGACATTGAGGAGTCATTCAAAGAAGGGAAAATCAAAATGGCAGTCATTTTCCCATTGAATTTTTCAGCAGACCTGGCACGGACAAATAAGGCCAGCATCCAGGTGATTGCCGATGCTTCCGATATCAACACTGCCACGACGCTGACGAATTACATCAGCGCTATTGTAACGGATTACCAATCGCAAATAAATAAAGGAAGTAAAATTCCCTATCGCATTCTTCCTGAGATCCGGATGTTATACAATCCGCAACTGAAAGGCGAGCATACTTTTATTCCCGGGATGATGGCCATGATCATGATGCTGATCTGTGTAATGATGACAGCTATTGCAATTGTACGGGAAAAAGAACTGGGGACTATGGAAATTCTATTGGTTTCTCCATTCAAACCAATGATGGTGATTGTTTCAAAATTTGTTCCTTATCTGTTGATATCACTCGTAAACATCACCTCCATCCTCTTACTGAGTACTTTCTTTCTCAATTTACCGGTACAGGGAAGTATCCTGTTATTGTACGCCATCAGTCTGGTGTTCATTATTACTTCACTGTGTCTGGGACTCTTGATTTCCATCAAATCAGAATCCCAGCAGACAGCCATGTTCATTTCATTGATGGCAACCCTGCTGCCTACATTGTTGTTGAGCGGATTTCTTTTCCCTATTGAAAATATGCCGCTTCCCCTTCGAACCATTTCCAATGTGGTTCCTTCAAAATGGTTTTACATCATCGTAAAATCGATCATGATCAAGGGTTCCGGTTTTCAATCTGTATGGAAAGAAACGCTGATTCTCTCAGGAATGGCGGTTGCACTACTGATGATTAGCATACGTAGTTTTAAAATCCGACTGGCATGAGAACTATTCGATTTCTCCTTCAAAAAGAGTTCCGTCAGATCTTCCGTAACAAAACTTTGTTGCGTGCAATTCTTATAGCCCCATTGATGCAGCTGATGGTTTTACCCTGGGCGGCAAATTACGAAGTAAAAAATATATCCTTATCGATTGTCGATAATGACCATTCAATGGAATCGCAACGGTTGATTTCCAAAATCAGGTCTTCCGGTTACTTTATTCTATCTTCCTACAATTCAAGTTTCAAAGAAGCCTATCAACTCATCGAACAAGACAAGGCGGATATTGTACTCGAGATTCCTTCTCATTTTGAAAGAAACCTGATTCGCGAAGGTGAGCAGAAACTCTACATTGCTGCCAATGCTATCAACGGACCAAAGGCATTAGTCGGAAGCGGTTACCTGAGTGGAATTGTCGCAGCTTACAATGCTGAAGTAAGAATGCAATGGATCCAACCGACGAAATTGAACCCGCTCCCTTCATTTGAAATTGTTTCCTCAAACTGGTACAATCCGCTGATGAATTATAAAATATTTATGGTTCCGGGAATTCTTGTACTTCTGGTTACCATGGTTGGTAGTATGATGTGCGCGATGAACATCGTTAAGGAAAAAGAAATAGGAACCATCGAACAAATCAATGTTACACCAATACGCAAACTGCATTTTATCCTGGGCAAACTCATCCCGTTCTGGGTGCTTGGAATTGTCGTTTTCACAATGGGAATGATCATTGCCCGACTGGTCTATGGCATCAATCCCGTAGGTAATATTTTATTGGTGTACGCTTTTCTATCGATTTACCTCGTGGCTATTCTGGGACTCGGTTTATTGATTTCAACCTATTCCTCTACTCAGCAACAGGCCATGTCGGTTTCATTTTTCTTCATCATGATTTTTAACCTGCTGAGTGGTCTATTTACTCCGATCGAAAGTATGCCGGGATGGGCTCAGGTGATTGCCAAACTGAACCCTGTAACCTATTTCATTGAAGTGATGAGAATGGTTGTACTCAAGGGAAGTACCTTTCACAACATCACGCATCACATCCTGGTCATCCTCTTATTCGCTCTTGTCTTCAATGGCTGGGCAATCCTGAACTATAGAAAAACATCCTAAAATTGCCAGTTGGGACAGGGCATCATTACCCGGATCCTGACTCTTTTAACAATCCGATTCTTAGTAAATATCGGAAAGCAGGTTATTTGGCCATAGTGAATTTTCTATTTTTACCTTTAAACACACTTGTCGTCTGTGGCCGGCAAATGACCTTGGTAAGAATGCGAAACTATTACATCAGGAAAATTCTTTATTTCATCCCTTCAGTATTCCTGCTGTTGTTTTGCGCGTTTCTATTGATACACCTGTGCCCGGGAGATCCGGTTGAAAGAATGCTTCAATCCGGAAATAATGAAGATGAGTCTTCTGCTGCTTCTATTGTTCATGAAAAAGAAAAAGCATACTGGACGCATCGTCTTGGATTGGATCAACCCTTGTTTTATTTCAGTTTGCACACCAAAGCAGAACCGGACACACTGTACAAATTAGTATCCGGGAAGGAACGTAAGTCTTTGACTTGTCTCCTGAGAGAAAATGGAAATACCGAAGCCATCATGAACTATTACCAGCTTTGGAAAGAAATGTCTGATGGCAGAGACCTGAGCAATCCTGAATTTACATCTTCTATTCGTTCACTTTTTAACTATGCTTCCTTTGATGAACAAAAGAATTACCTGCAAAATCTTCAGTTGTCAAATAAAAATGATTCATCTGGCCTAGCTACAATCTCTTTCCTTCAAAATACTCTACAGGAAATTCAATCGCACCCTGCTCATTTGCGTACATGGGTCCCATGCATCAGCTTCAATTCGAGAAATCAGTTTCATTCCTATTTGTTTGGTGATAATTCCGGCAACAAAGGAGTGTTGCGTGGGGATTGGGGAATTTCCTATGTAAGCAAACAGCCAGTATTATCTCTCATTGGTGACCGTATAGGCTGGACCTTATTTTTTACACTCACATCAGTGCTACTCAGTTTTCTGATTAGCATACCTGTTGCTCTAAAATCCGCTGCAAAACCGGGAAAAAGATTTGACAAAAACACATCCTTATTGTTTACTATTCTGTATTCTCTACCTGCATTTTGGCTGGCTACTTTACTCATGATGTTTTTTTGCAATCCGGATATGCTTAATCTGCTTCCCGCTTCCGGTATAAAACCGATTACTGGGTATCCTGCCGAAAGCGGCTTCTTCAGTAAAGTACTTATTTCATTGCCCTACTTAATACTTCCTACTATCTGTTATACATACAGCTCCTTTGCATTTGTCACAAGAAGCATTCGTGCGAATGCGATAGATGTATTTAAACAGGATTATATTAAAACTGCAAGAGCGAAAGGGCTTGATGAAAAAACTATTTTGTGGCGACACGTATTCAGGAATAGCCTGCTGCCTATTATTACTATGTTCTCCAATGTATTTCCATACGCTATAAGCGGTTCCATAATTCTGGAAACAGTGTTTACCATTCCGGGAATGGGATTGGCAATGTATCAGAGCGTAGATGCACTGGACTATCCCGTGATACTCGCTATTTTTACATTGACCGGCATCATCACAATTGCCGGATTTTTAATTACCGACATTCTGTATTCTTTCGCCGACCCACGCATTAACCTGGAGAAATAATATGGAACAGAGGAAATTCAGCAAAAATATTTTTAGTAAGCTGCCTCGGCTCCCTTTGATCGTGCTCGCTGCTTTTCTATTTATTGCAGTCACCGGACCAATTCTTTCCAATGAGAAACCTGTTTTGTTGATACAACACGGACATTTTAGCTTTCCCGCCTTCTCAAATGATCCTTATACAACAATCCATTCTCAGGACGGTAGTTCAAAAAATATTCGCACGGATAATATTCGATGGGATACGCTCCGGGAAGGATTTGTTCTTATGCCACTGATTCCCTATTCAGCCGGGAAATCAGATCTCAACAACAGCAATTTTAAGTCTCCCTTTGAAAAACAATTTACAAGTACAACAGAGGGCATCAAAGAACTCTCATTTAGAAATCGACACTTGCTTGGTACAGGAAATCTCGGCAATGATCTTCTGGCAGGACTCATCGAGGGCACACGTATTTCACTCACCATAGGCATCTGCTCTATGATCATAGCACTGCTGATTGGAATTTTGCTAGGTCTTCTCTCCGGATACTATGGGAATTCGCTTTTGAAATTGAAACGAATTTCCGCAATACTAATCTTATTATTATTGCTCCCGGCCTGGTTTTATTTTTTCGAACTTCGCTCCTACTCCATTCAACAGAGTTTTGATAAGTCCATTCTGATTGGAACGGTGAATGTCCTCATCTCTTTATCCGGCCTCTTGATATTCATTATTCTTCCGGTAAATTTAATTTCACGGGTTCGATTTCCAGATTGGTTCAATAAGCAATTATTTGTACCTGTTGATGCAATTATTAACAGAATCATTGAATTGTTTCTTTCCCTTCCAAGAATCGTCGTCCTCATCACTTTTGCTTTGATCTTCAGACCCTCTGTTTTATCTGTCATTCTCATCATCGGACTCACTTCATGGACATCCATTGCACGAATGGTAAGAGCCTTGGTGATGTCACAACGTGACTCCGGTTATATTGACGCAGGAAGATCAATTGGAATGCCCGGCTGGAGATTATTCTTATTTCATTTGCTCCCTTCCACGTTTTCTCAACTGAAAGTATTCTTGATTTATGGTGTGGCCTCCGCGATACTTGCTGAAACAGGACTTTCGTTTTTGGGAATCGGAGTACCACAGGGAATCGTCACCTGGGGACAATTGCTGTATGAAGGAAAAGAAAATGTTAGTGCCTGGTGGCTGATTCTTTTCCCGGGTCTTTGTATTTTTCTTTTGCTTGCTTCTCTGAATACGCTGGCCGACAGACTGGAAAAATCAGAAAACTAAAAACACACTCATTCAATAAACAAGGGGCGCAAAGGATAGAATCCCTTGCGCCCCTGAGCTATTCCCTAAACAAAGGTTTTACATCTTAACAGTTCTGTAAACATGTGTTTCACCGGAGAATCGGATTTCCACAAAATAAATACCCGGTGTGAAGGATTCGATATCAATTTTCTTACGGAAGTTTCCTTTTGAATCCTGAACCGATTGATAAACCTGGTCTCCTACTACATTCACTATTCGAATGACAATATTCGTTTCATGAATAGTATTGAGAACAATGTTGAGTTCATCAAGTGCAGGATTTGGATAAACAAGAGGAGTGATTGCCCGTGAAGAACTTCCATAGAAGCTGCGCTGGCAGGAAATAGTCGACACGATCACATCATCAAAATTCTGACAGCCGTTCACATCTGTTACTAAAACTGAGTATGGACCCGAAGCACCTACAACAATTTGCTGAGTAGTACTTTGATCTGACCAGAAATAATCCATAAAGCCGGCACCTGCATCAAGCGTGATCATATCACCGAGACAAATTGTTGTATCAGGACCAAGATCAACTACCGGAGAAGGGAAATCATAACCGATAATTACTGTGATGAATGCAGGACAATTATTGTAATCAGAAACCTGGACTGTATAATTACCCGGAGCCAGATTTGAAACAGCTGCAGTTGTTGCACCACCCGGCAACCATAGGTAAGAATAAGGAGCCATTCCACCACTACCAGCAACTTCCGCGCTTCCATCTTCGCCATTTTGACAATGTGCATTGGTTGATGAAACCAAAGAAGCAGTTATGCCAGAACTATTACCCACAAGATCCGAAACCAGCTGAGTACAATTTGTCTGATTGTCTGTGATGAGTACAGAATAATATCCGGAAGTAAGTCCGGTTGCATTTGCACCAGTACTTACAGCAGGTGTCCAGTCATAAGTGAAATCACCACTGCCGCCGCTTACGGTTACTGATGCAGTACCATCAGCGGCATTGCATGTTGCAGGTGTTGTGAGCATGGAAGCCGTGAAACCTGAACCGCCTGCAATTGTCACAGTATCTCTCAGTGTACAATTATTATTATCGCGAACCAGTACTGCATAAGTTCCGGCTGCAAGATTACCTACAGAATCCGTTGAAGCAGGAGGAACAGTATTCCACAGATAGGAATAAGGACCGGTTCCACCACTGACATCTATAGCAACCGCTCCGGGTTGCCCGCTGCAGGAAGCATCATAACCATTGATTACAGAAACCAAAGCAGGAGGTTCAGTGATTGTGAAATATTGTGTTGTATGGCAACCGGCTGCATTCGTCACCATGACATTATACTCTCCCGGGAATAAATGTGTTAGTGTTTGAGAAGTATATTCTCCGGGCATCCAGACATATTCGAAAGGTCCGGTACCTGTAGGTGTGACACTTGCGCTACCATTGTGACCACCGGCACAACTTACATTTGTACTTGTACTGTTTACATTCAATTCGGAAACAGTGATACCATATGAAAATGTCTGGGCTCCGTTTGAAGGGCAAGCATTGTCAATTACGGTTACTGTGAAATACCATGGCTGAGGGCGAACATCCGCTGCAGTTGGTGTCCAGCAGAAGTGACCAACCGGGCGACGACCGGGCGCCACGGTAAATGTTCCTGCAGAGATTCCCTGGTTCCAGTTAATGGTTAAGGAATCAGGCTGATCCTGGTCTGCTGAAAACACATCGAAACAAACTGAAGCGCCAAGACAAGTTTGAGTAGTATAAATATTTGTACTGTCGATACCACTCATCAGTGGCAGCTCGTTACTACATACTACAGTATAAATCTGCAAATCACGAATAACTGTTCCGATCAGTACACCATTACGGTATTCATAAATCTGAACCGCCATCACAGCGATTTCTGGAGTTGTCGGATGCATAAAGATGTCACCGCTTTGAGGATTGATTGATACAGCAGGAGAAGAGGTAATCGGATTGGTTACAGAATAACCTCCGAGGTATTGAACAGGAAGATTCGCGTCATTTAAGGGAGCAACAAATGAATAAACCAGTGAATCTCCGTCAGCATCCAGACCACCGTGGTTGTAATAATTATTCTGACCTATACATTCAAATGCAATTGGAATATTTGAAAAGACAGGTGAGTTATTCTGCGAAGTGGAATTATCCAAAGTTGCTTCAACATACATCTGTTCTACCAATGGATCTACAAGTGTTGTGATGGCACCGTTACGACAACATTCTCTTGTACCAAAGATCCAGTCGGGACAATTCGCGATTGTGGCGACTCCGCGATATTCCCATTTCTGGATACCCGGCTCTGTTCCACCGCTGCAGGTAGTTGATGCACCCGGACAGACACGTGTGATTTCCTGTCCGGTTCCCGGTATCGGCATTAGTGTAAGAATACCGGAAGTTCCACAGGTAGCAGAGCTCATGGTAATATCGATAGAAGTCTGAGCTGAAATCCCTACGCAATCACGATAAAAAGTATAATTGATTTCATACTGATTATTTCCAAGGTAGCGGTAAGTCAGATCCGCTCCTGCCATGTGAGTCGCGAATGATTTCTGATTTTGCGAAATCAAAAAGATCGCCGTGATCAGAAGCATTCGACTGAAGGCAAGTAGAAATTGTAAATGATTTTTTCTCATCTGGTTGTTTTTTTTCAATTAGATTTTAGGGGGAAATAATTTGTCATTCCGGCCAGGGAATGATTTATTTAAGGTCAATAAATTTCTTATGGATACAATTCGAAATTTAGAACTCTTTAATCAGAATTCATATCAAAAAGACAAATATAAATTCGGCTTCGATACTTTATGTTCAATGCAAATATTCGCCATCAAAATTGATACGTTCACCAAACTTAATTCAATATTTCAGGATTTTCTCCGATCAGCTTTAAAAAAAACATCTGGTATTACTTGAGGCAAGATATTTTAACACTTCCAGGTCTTATCTCAGCAAACACGCAATTTACTGTTGAAAGGTTTACACTTCCCTAAAATATTTTTTGGCGATTTCAGGATATCAGTTTTTCCTGATTCCTTTCGTAATGAGTTTAGACAAGTATTCGTAGAGTAATTAACGCTACCGTAAAGAAAATAAAAAACAATGCCAGCAGAAATAAATTGTCTGCTATTGCTTCGTACCGTACAGAAAGAACCAGCTTCTTTGTACGAATTGATAAAAAAGATAAGATACTCGAGACCATAAAGAGTAGTGCCGAAATAGCAGTAAATTCATCAATCAGTGTTTTCTCGGAATAATTGGAAACTTTCAGAGAAGTAATAATGACCAGGCAGAATCCAAGCAGGTTTGAAGAAGTACTTAAAATGTGCGAAGATTTATCGTTATCCGGCATACAGTTTTTATTTTCAAAAGTACAGGCTGAGCACAAAATTTAAATGAATACAAGATGACGAAAGGTTATTCGATCATAAATAAAAGCATATTGAATCCAACTTATTTTTAAACCGAAGAGATCGCGGAATTTGATACGTAAAGGACGCAAGAAAAGGCAATTACTTTTGCGCCCTTCGCAGAAAAGTCTCTGCGGTATCAGCGGTTTAATAAATAGCGGTATCACTCTTAGTTTAAACTACAGGATTATTACAAGAGTTGATTGATTGTACAAAGGACCTATGCAGACCACTATACTTTTATTTATATTTGCTTACACACTAAATCAATGAAAAAGCTCCCATTCCTCTCTGTTTTCATTCTGTTCTCAACCATTTTATTTGCACAGGAAAACAAGAACTCCCTTCCACCCTACACCAGGGAGCCCAACTTCTTCAAAGCACGTGAAGCTGCTCAAAAGTATTTTGATAAAAAACTAAAATCGGAAGAGAGCCAAGCACTTTCCGATGTCGACAAAGATGCAGCATTTGAAGAGCAGGAAGAATATGCTCAGTTCAAACGTTGGGAAAATTTTTGGAAAGACCGGGTATTACCGGATGGTTCTTATCCGGCATCATCGTTTTTATATCACGAATTCGAAAAAAAGAACTCTCTTAATACCAGAAACTCTTCTTCAAATTTTGCCGGCAACTGGACATGTATTTCACAAACAACATGCACCGGCGGTTATGACGGCATGGGAAGAACAACTTGCACCGCATTCGATTCAAACAATCCGGATGTGTTTTATGTTGGAGCTCCGAATGGCGGTTTGTGGAAAACCACCGATGGCGGACAAACCTATGCTGCCCTTGGTGATCAGTTGCCTTTTGTGAGCGCAGGTTCCATTGTTGTGGATTTCAATGATCCAAATACTTTGTATGTTTCTACGGGAGATGCTGTTGGTTGGTGGAATTACAGCATGGGTGTTTACAAATCAACAGATGGTGGTGCCAGCTGGAATCCAACACCCTTATCATGGCAACTTGCCGGTCAGATTGCTGTCTACAAATTGCTGATGAATCCGGGAAACTCCAACATGATTTATGCTGCAACAACTGACGGATTGTTTCGCACCATTAATGGAGGCACCAACTGGACAAAAGTTTACAATTCTTCAGTATCCGATATTGAAATAAAACCCGGAGACCCCGGCACAGTATATATGTGTACAGATGATTATTGGGGATCCAGCGAAGTATTTCTTTCCAATGATTCAGGAGCAACATGGAACCAGGCAACAACATTTGGAATCTCGCAAAGATCTATCAAACTTGCCGTCAGTCCTGCTGATCCGAATCTGGTGGCAGTATTCCACAGTGAGAATATGAGTTTGTATGTTTCTACAAACAGCGGAGTAAATTTTACGCTTCGAAACTCAGGCTTACCAGGCATGGCCGCATTTTTTATCTCCTCACAAAATGCGAATGTGATGTATTGTGGCGGTATGATTGTTGAAAAATCTACAGATGGTGGTATGACCTGGAATCAAATCACTGACTGGTATAATTCCGGAGCTTATCCTGAAGTTCATGCTGACTTACACAACATTTGCTGGAATCCATTAAATCCGGATGAAATATATTTCAATAATGATGGTGGAGTGTACAGGTACAATGAAAACACTTTAACATGGACCGAATTATCCAACAACCTGGTGATTACTCAATTTTATAGTCTTGCTACTTCCCAAACAGATCCTTATTTCATGATTGGCGGTACGCAGGATAATGGAGGCAGAAAACGAATCAATCAAAATTTTTGGGCATCAACAAATGGGGGCGACGCGATGGTAACTGCCATTGATGAGAACAATGATAATGTTATTTATACTACTTATGTGACAGGACAACTTTATCGTTCACGTGATCAATGGACAAATGATCAATACCATGAAATTACACCTCGCGACAGTACAGGCAGCACTATCAGTGGAAACTGGGTTACACCTTATCTGCTCAACCCTCAAAACAACAATTCAATTTACGCGGGTTATAACGATGTATACAAATCCACCGATCAGGGTGATTCATGGACAAGACTGAATTTAAATCTGATCAGTGCTTATGCGATAAATTCATTAGCAGTGGCTCCATCCGACACGAATGTGATTTATGTTAGTCAGGAAAATTATTTCTATTATACATACGATCACGGACAGAACTGGGCGAGTACAATTTTGTCAGGAACTGAAACCATTTCTTCGATTACCGTTGATCCTTCAAATCCAATGAATGTGTGGATCACACGTTACGGTTTTGGTAATCATGTTTACAGGAGTACAAATGGCGGACAGAGTTTTCAAAACATTAGTCTGAATCTTCCGAATGTTCCGGCGAATGCAAGTTTCTATGAACCCAACAGTGCACATGGAATCTATGTTGGAACAGATATTGGTGTTTTTTATACCAATGATTCAATGAACTTCTGGATTACATTCAGTGATGGTCTTCCTGCTGTGCAGATCACGGATTTCGCACTCTACCGTGCAACTAACAAATTACGCATTTCCACCTATGGACGCGGGATCTGGGAATCTGATTTATATTCTATTCTGAATGGAGTTTCTGTCGCACCAAAACCATCACAGTTCAGTATTTTCCCAAATCCAAACAATGGATCATTTACATTTGAGTATCCATCAGTTGGCACAAATGACGGACTTCTGGAAATCTTTGACATGATGGGACACCTGGTCAACAGTACTTCTTTGCCTGCAAATCAGAACAGGCTGAACATTCCTTCGGGCACACTCAGTCACGGTATTTATGTTTGCAAAGGAACCATTGGTGATGATGAGAGTTTTATCGGTCGTGTGATTGTGAATTAAGCCGGATGTTGAACAGAAAAACAGTTAGGGAATCCCTTCAGAAAAAATAATTTACAATACCGAATACCAACCCCAAATTTCCAAAACCAAAAGCTAAAAACTAACAAGCACCTAAAACCCTAGCCATCCAATCACCAAAACATTCGCTATAAGTATAAGTGTAAATGAAATCAAAAGTAATCGCTTTGTTTTCTTTTCGGCGAGCCAAAGGGAATAAATAGTTTTTATCAGGTTGTTCGATGCGGATGTTTTGATGATGTAGGCGATCATTACAATATTGCTTATTGCAAATTTTCCCTGAACAAGATTCATTACATAGGAATCTACATCCGCGAAACCCGCGATGAAGGAGAGAAAATTCAGGCCCTTAGTTCCATAATGGCTTTCTGAAAAATTCAGTAAGTACATGAACATGACGTAGAAGATCGCGAACCCGATGGCAACCCGAAATTCCAACGGGTTTTTTTGAAGGAATATCACAGTTGCCGTATCGGATGTTCCTTTATCTTTTTTCCTGTAAACAGCAAAGCCACAAACGAGTGTTACAAGTAGTAATAATGATACATAAGGTAACAATTGCATTGCCAATTCTGAATTAAAAAGAAACACAATTAAAAAGATCCGTATGTACATCACGGAAGTCGCGAATATTATTCCCGCCGCATATTCATTTGGAGAAACGATCTTGTCGTTGCTTTTCCTTGAGAGTATCAGTGAAACCGCAGTACTGCTATACAAACCTCCAAGAATTCCACTCACAACGATTCCCGATTTCGGAAATACAAATTTTTGCAACAGATAGCTGAAATAAGAAATTCCGGAAACCGCGACAATTGCCAACCACATCTTGTAAGGTGAAAGCGGAATAAATGAAAACACCTGTTCATCCGGTAAATTTGGAAGAATGATTCCGGCTATGAGAATAAATTTTGCCAGGGTGATGAACTCATCTTTTCCAAACTTTTTCGACACACTCACGAACTCTTCTTTCATCTCTGTAAAAATGAGTACCGTGACTACTATCAACAAAGCCAGCCATGGAGGTTCTGTCATGACCAGTGGAGCCAGGCAATAGGTAATGAGTGCGGAAAGTATGGAAGTGAGTCCGTACTTTTTTCGAATGGAGATTTTATGATTGTAAAAAATCGCCAGGAAAATTGAGATCACCAAACCTCCACCTAAAAATAAAATCTTCGACTGCTGATCAAGCGTGAACAATATAAAACCAAGAATTCCAATGAATGTAAAAGTGCGATCCGTACCAAACAACTGATCCGCAGGCTCGTCCTGATCAAGATGATGTCTTCTTTGTTCTAAACCAATAATGAATGAAAGCGCCAACACGATCAGGAAATCGAAAAAGAGAAAAGAATGATCGGTTAGAAAATTATTGGACATGTTTTAGTTCGAGGTTCAAGGTTTGAAGTTCGAGGTTTGAGGTTATTTTTTTTGTGCTCATAATGACCTGGTACCATGTGTTATCTACCCATTTCAAATAACGAACAATACCGCTGATTTCATTCCTTAAAGGTCATCTAATTTGAGTGAAATAGTAATGATGAGGATCAAGGACGTTTATCAGGAGTGATCCCCGGAAAGTGACATAAACAGCGTAATGTCACTTATTTCTCTACTTATCAATCAGCCATGACATCAATTTATATAATTGTTTTTCAGCACATTAAATCCATTTTAAAGAAAATTCTTGTTTTTACTTAACAGTGTTAATTATATTTGCACACGAAAACTTGAACCATGGGAATTACTGAAAGAAAAGAGAAACAGAAAGCCGAACTAAAGAACCAGATTCTGGACGCTTCGGTGAAGCTTTTTTCGGAACATGGATATAATGGAGTCACGATACGAAAGATCGCCGACCTGATTGAATACAGTCCGACAACAGTCTATCTGTATTTCAAAGACAAAAATGAAATTCTGTACGAACTCCATCAGATCGGTTTCAAAAAAATGGAAGAGCTCAACAAGGATATTTTTGACATTAAAAATCCATTGTTACGCTTGCACAAATTAGGTGAAAATTACATTCGTTTCGGCCTTGAATACCCCGAGTATTACGACCTGATGTTCATCCTGCCGGCTCCCATCGAATTCATCAACCAGATGAAAGAATGTGATTGGCAAGGTGGTGATAATGCATTGAATATTTTGAAGATGATTCTCCAGGAATGCATGGAGAAAAAATTAATAAAACCGGGCGATATTAACACCATGGCAATGGGGATCTGGGGAATGGTACATGGCCTGGTGTCACTTGCAATTCGTCAGCGTTTTGAAAAATTGCTGGATGCGGCTGAAATTATCCCGACCATGCACAAATCGCTGAATTGGATGATCAACACAATGGATATTTCCAGCTAAAAAATTTTACCCTAATGATTAACACTGTTAATTATGATAACACACGTATTTAAATCTTCGCAAAATTCTCATTTTCACATTTATTACAGCTTCTTTTGGAACTGTGAATGCTCAAACAAGTCTCGATAAATACATCGAAACAGGACTAAAAAACAACCTTGTTCTTCAGCAAAAAAATATCGGATTGGAGAAGGCAATGTATTCACTGAAGTCGGCCAACAGTCTCTTCCTGCCTTCCGTAGGAATAAAGGGAGATTATCAAAGCGGTGAAGGCGGAAGAAGTATCGCGATTCCACTGGGCGACATCATGAATCCGGTTTATGGAACCTTGAACCAGTTAACCATGAGCAATGCGTTTCCGCAGATCAGCAATGTGGAAACAAATTTTCTCCCAAATAATTTTTACGATGCGAAAATCAGAACGACACTTCCAATCATCAACAGCGACCTGATTTATAATCATAAAATTCAGAAGCAACAGGTAAGCTTACAAACTTTCGAAGTTGAAATTTACAAGTCTGAACTGATTCGCTCTATAAAAGTCGCTTATTACAATTTTCTCAGCGCGACTCAGGCTGTATCTATTTATGAAAGCGCGCTGACACTAGCAAAAGAAGGAAAGCGAATCAACGAAAGCCTGGTTAAAAATGGAAAAGGAGTCAGCGCCTATGTGCTTCGCTCCGAAAGCGAAATTCAAAATCTGCAAGCCGCAATCACTTCGGCACAAGAGAAATCCAGGAATGCGCAACTGTATTTCAATTTTCTGATCAATGTAGATGCGAGCCAGTCCATTGATACTTTGAATTCAAATGAAGTAGACGAAACAAAAGTCGCGAACTACTTATTGACAGAAGTTTCAACTGCTAAACGAACCGAATTAAAAGCTCTTGAAACATCAGCATCTGTTTATGAGAATGTTGTAAAAATGAACAAAGCGTTCTGGACGCCAAAGCTGAACAGCTTCCTGGATCTCGGTTCACAGGCAAAGGATTGGAAATACAACCAGGATTCACGTTACTATTTTGTTGGTCTACAATTGGATGTTCCGCTTTTTGCAGCAGGAAAAAACTCTTATAAAACCAAACAATCCAAACTCGATTTACAGAATCATCAATTGAATAGTAATTACATAAGTAAACAAATTCAACTTTCAGCAGAGGTAGCGAAGAACAATTTAAAAACCTCAAACGAAAACTACACTGCCGGTAAAAAACAACTGGAAGCGGCAAAGGCGTATTACAACCTGATTGACAAAGGGTACAAAGAAGGCGTCAATACATTCATCGAAACAGTAGACGCAAGAAATCAACTTGCTTCCGCATCACTTCTTGTGATCATCAATAAATATCAATTACTGGCCGCTGTCGCCAATTACGAAAGAGAAACAACAAAATAATTTTATATCCGATAACCATGAAAAAGGCTTTAATCTTTATCAGCTTTAGTGTCGCAACTGTGCTCCTGCTCGCCGGATGCGGAAAAAAATCATCATCTGCAGGCAGTGAAAAGAATGAAGAAACAATTCCTGTCAAAGTCATTGCATTAACAAAAACAGAAATTATTCCTGTCATTCACGCATCCGGACAATTTACCACAGACGATGAAACCATTCTTTCCTTCAAAACAGGTGGTGTTATAAACAAAATATTTGTCAGAGAAGGTGAGTCTATCAAAAAAGGACAAATACTAGCTACCCTCAATCTGGCAGAAATTTCTGCGCAGGTTAATCAGGCAAAAAGTGCCGCTGAAAAAGCAAGCAGAGATTACCAACGTGTCGAAAATTTATACCATGACAGTGTAACTACACTGGAGCAATTGCAAAATGCAAAAACCGGGATGGAAATTGCACAACAGCAGTTGTCCGCTGCAAACTTTAATCTTTCCTATTCAGAAATCCGTGCGACGAACGACGGAGTTGTTCTGAAAAAAGTTGCCAACGAAGGACAAATTGTTGGTCCGGGAATGCCGGTGATTCAAACAAGTTCGAAAGGTCAGGCCGACTGGATTCTGCGCGTGAACATGAGCGACAGGGAATGGGCTCAGATTAATCTGAACGATAAAGCGTTAGTGAATGTCTCGGCTCTGAACCTGGATCAGGTAGAAGGTTTTGTCTATTCAAAATCAGAAAACGCGGACATGATGACCGGATCATTTTCAGCAGACATCAAACTAAAAAACGCAAAAGCTTTGAACATTGCATCCGGAATGTTTGGCAAAGTGGAAATTTCATGCGCACATCTATCGCAGGTCTGGGCAATTCCTTACGAAGCACTGCTGGATGGAAATGCCAATACAGGTTTTGTGTTTGTGACAAAGGACAATCACACTGCTGTTAAAGTCCCGGTAAAAATTTCAGGCATTGAAAAAAACACTGTGTTGATTTCTGAAGGTTTAGAAAATTACTCTTCACTTATTGTGTCCGGAAGTGCTTACCTGACTGATCAATCACCGATTCAAGTCATAGAAACCAAATAAGAACATAAACATTTATTTGCTTTCAACCTTTTCAAAATTAATTAGGCAATAAAAGCTGAACATTTCATCAAGCAAGAAACCCATGAAAATTTCTGATTACGCCGTAAAAAATTACCAGTTCACTCTGGTCATCTTTATAATGACAGTTGTATTGGGCATTTCCACACTGCTCAACATGCCCAGAGCCGAGGATCCCGAAATCAAAGCACCTCAATTCCCCATTGTGGTAGTGTATCCTGGAACATCGCCGCAGGATATGGAAGATCTGGTTGTGGATCCTATAGAGAAAAAAGTTTCAGAACTGGAAGATATCAAACGTATCAAGACCACCATCAATGATGGAGTCGCTGTGATCATGGTGGAATACAAATACGAAAGCGATGTCAATGAAAAGTACCAGGAAATTGTTCGTGAAGTAAACAGTATGCGCTCGGAACTTCCGCAAGATATTTTAAGTATTGATATTAAAAAAATCTCTCCTACCGATGTGAATGTGTTGCAACTGGCCTTGGTTTCAGAAAATGCTTCTCGTGAACAATTAAAAAAATATGCTGAAAATCTCCAGGATGATTTGGAAAAAATATTGCCACTCCAAAAAGTGGAGATTCACGGATTGCCGGAGGAAATTGTTCGTGTTGATCTGAATCTTGACAAGCTCTCTCAGATGCACATTCCTCTCATGGCAGTGATTGGCAGCATGCAAAGCGAGATTGCGAACATCCCGGGAGGAAGTATTATCGCCGGAAATAAAACATTCAATATCAAAACAAGCGGCAATTATAAATCTATTACGGAAATTGAAAATACCATTGTCTACAGTGCAGGTGGAAAAAATGTGAGCTTGAAAGATGTGGCAAGTGTGCATTATGATTACGAAGAATCCAAACATATTACCCGACTGAACGGACATCGTTGCGTGTTGGTGAACGCGGCTCAGAAACCAGGCTATAATATTTCACAAACACAAAAATTGTATTTGCCTGTCATCGCGAAATTCAAAACCACCCTGCCTGCAAACATAACCCTCGAAGATCATTTCGACCAGGCGGAAAATGTAAACAAACGTCTGGGCGGATTGGGTTTTGATTTCCTCATCGCGATTTTGCTGGTGAGTATAACCTTATTACCATTGGGAGGAAGAGCCGCGACAGTAGTGATGATCTCCATTCCCTTGTCACTTGCAATTGGACTTGTGATGCTGAATGCGATGGGATACAACATGAACCAATTAAGTATTGTCGGACTGGTGGTCGCGCTTGGATTGCTTGTGGATGACAGTATCGTTGTTGTTGAAAACATTGAACGCTGGCTACGGGAAGGTTATTCAAGAATCGATGCCACACTCAAAGCAACGAAACAAATTGGGCTGGCAGTTGTCGGCTGTACCGCGACTCTCGTGATCGCATTTCTTCCTCTTGTTTTTCTTCCGGAAGGATCAGGAGATTTTATCAGAAGTTTGCCAATGGCGGTGATTTCCTGCGTACTGGCTTCGATGCTAGTTTCGCTGACAATAATTCCATTTTTATCGAGCCGGATTTTGAAACAACACGAAGGACACAGTTCCGGAAACCTTTTCCTGAGAGCATTACAAAGTGGTATCCACAAAATTTACGGACCCTTCCTTGACCGTGCTTTGAAACATCCTGTGAAGACCATCTTGATCGCGCTTGTCATTTTCGTCGGATCATTGCAACTGATGCCGGTGATTGGTTTCAGTTTATTTCCCGCATCGGAGAAACCACAATTCATGGTGAACATCATCACTCCGCTACAATCCAATATTTACAAAACGGATAGTGTCGCACGATATGTCGAAGGTGAATTGCAGAAACATTCGGAAATACAATATTACACTACCAATGTAGGCAAAGGAAATCCACGGATTTACTACAATGTGATTCCAGAAAATGAACGCGGCGATTTCGCACAGTTGTTTATACAATTGGATCCGAACACAAGTCCGACGAAGAAACTGGAACTTATCGAAAAGCTCAGAGGTACTTTTAGTGCTTATGCCGGCGCAAAAATTGAAGTCAAGAATTTAGAACAAGGGCCTCCGGTTGTCGCGCCTGTGGAAGTTCGTCTCGAAGGAGAGAACCTGGATTCCCTCCGCTTCATCGCACAACGTATTGAAAGCATGCTCAAGAACACAGCCGGGACCATGTATGTGAACAATCCTGTCATTAATCTAAAGAGTGATATCAAAGTTGATATTGACAAAGAAAAAGCAAATAGTCTCGGCGTTCCGATTGTCAGTATCGATCGTCTGGTCAGGTTGGCAGTAGCCGGGATGAGTGTCGGAAATTTTTCAGATGACAACAGTAACGACTATGACATTGTAATCACCGCCCCAAAGGGAGAAAGAGCAACTCTTGACATATTTAACAATTTGTATGTAAACAATCAGCAGGGTCTGGCTGTTCCTCTTTCACAGGTTGCGAAATTAAAACTTGAGAGTTCACCTTTAACCATTAATCATTACAACAAAATCAGGACGGTATCTGTCAGCGCGTTTGTTCAAAAAGAGTTTCTTGCTGATAATGTAATCAATGATGTGATCAAACAAATGGATCAGACAAAATTACCCGAAGGTTATTCCTACAAGATGGGAGGAGAATACGAAAGCCGACAAGAATCCTTTGGAGGGTTTGGTACCGTCATTATCATTACAGTGTTCTTATTTATTGCAATATTAATTTTAGAATTCAAGACATTTAAGAGCACTTTGATCGTCTTATCAGTAATACCTCTTGGAATGGTTGGAGCTCTGCTGGCTTTGTGGATTACAGGAAACTCGTTGTCCTTCGTAGCGATTATCGGTTTGATCGCGCTTGCAGGAATTGAGGTAAAGAATTCCATTCTGCTTGTTGATTTTACCAATCAATTACGAAAAGAAGGGAAGTCACTTGAAGACGCGATCCGTGAAGCCGGAGAAATCCGTTTCCTCCCGATCATTCTTACTTCGCTGACAGCCATCGGAGGTTTGATGCCGATAGCAGTTTCCACCAATCCTTTGATTTCGCCACTGGCGATTGTCATCATTGGAGGATTGATCAGTTCGACTTTATTGTCGCGTATTGTGACACCTGTCGTTTATAAATTATTGCCTCCTAAAATTGAAACGGAACAAACCACTGTATAAGTATGATCAAAATTTTTGGTAAAAACCCTAACGGAACTTTAAAGAGTAAGATTGAACGGAGTGCCAATTACAGGGAAGGTGAATTTAAAAATCTTTCCGTGACTAGAATGCTTGCGGAAGAAGCTACATTCATGAAAATGGCTTCGGAATTTTTTAATGCCGACAAGCACCGTGTGCCTGCAAAGGAAATACCCACTGTAAAAACGGATTTAAATTCCTTTTCTCCGGATGAAACCAGCATTACCTGGTTTGGGCATTCCTCCTATTTCATATCAATACATGGAAAAAAAATCCTGGTAGATCCGGTGTTTTCAAAATCAGCTTCACCTGTTCCATTTGTCATCCGCGCTTTCCCGGGAACTTCGGTTTATAATGCGGATGATTTCAATGAGATTGATGTTTTGTTACTCACCCACGATCATTACGATCATCTGGACTATCGTACACTTTTGAAATTAAAAGGAAAAGTAAAATCTGTGATTTGTTCACTTGGTGTTGCATCTCATTTGCATTACTGGGGATATGATTCCTCCACGATCACCGAGCTCGACTGGTGGGAAAGCACACAAATTGATACGAGCATGAAAATCACAGCCACTCCGGCCCGACATTTTTCTGGTCGAAGTCTGAAGCGTGCGCAGACGCTGTGGTCCTCCTTTGTACTTGAAAGTCGTGACAAAAGATTATTTCTAGGTGGAGACTCCGGGTATGGAGAGCATTTCAAAGAAATTGGTGAAGCCTTCAAAACCTTTGACATCGCAATTCTGGAATGCGGACAATACAACGTAAAATGGCCATTGATTCACATGATGCCGGAGCAAACAGTTCAGGCACATCTCGATTTGAATGCTGATGTTTTGTTCCCTGTTCACTGGGGAAAATTCGCGCTCGCCTACCACCCCTGGACCGAACCGATCGAACGTCTGAGCGTACACGCAAATAAACTTGGAGTGAATTACACAACGCCGATGATTGGGGAGAGGATTGAGATTGGTGGGAAAGTTCCTCGTACAGAGTGGTGGGTGTGAGAGTGGGTGTGAGTGTGGGTGTGGGTGTGGGTGTGAGTGTGGGTGTGAGTGTGGGTGTGAGTGTGGGTGTGGGTGTGAGTGTGAGTGTGAGTGTGAGTGTGATGTGTACAAAAGAAACTAGGGCTTGAAACATCGTTCTCCCTTATCCCTTTTAACTTCCTTAATATATGCGGTTGTATTGGAATTTTGTTCTTGCCATTTTTGTTTGAAAAATGGCATTTGATTTTGAAAAGCTGGAAGTATATAAGAAAGTTAAAGAATACAATTCCTGCATGAGAAAAGAATTTCTTTTTCAAGATAGCATTGACAAGATTTCTAAGGATCAATTAAGAAGAGCATCCTTGAGTGTTCTTTTAAATATTGCAGAAGGAACCAGTCGGTTCAGCAATGCTTCCAAGAGAAATTTTTTTGTGATTGCAAGAAGCTCTTTATTTGAAACTGTAGCACTTCTCGATTACCTTCATTTGGTCAGTTATGGGAGAAAACCACGGCTCCTGTTCCCAACAATAAAAAAACAACGGTTACCCTTTTCTGACTATTACTTTAAACGGCAAGAGAAAAGGACTGTCTTTGAACAAAATCGTTGATGAGAAATTTCAGGATTAAACTGCTGCTCTTTCGAGAGTATACTTATTCGTTGATCACAAATTTTGCGAGCCGGTAATTGTTGCCATCCAACAACCGCATGAAATAAATACCCGGCCTCAGGGCACTAATTTGAATTTCTCTCCTGCTGCCAGAAATATCCTTTACTTCGAATTGGCCCATTATTTTCCCGGCAAGATCAATAATTTCAGCCCTGGTTTCACTCGCAAAACCGGATTCAACAGAAATGTATAATTTATCCTTTGCCGGGTTCGGGAAGATGGAAAACCCCATTGAATTCTGAAGAGGATAAGAAATGCTCTGAATGACAGAATTCGTATCCAAATAATAAAAATCCGATAAGGTCAGAGGATAATGTCCGTCCGGAACACCTGCTCCACCAACATAGATGGTATCTCTTATACTAAAACACATTCCGTTTAATCTACCCGGAAGTTCCGGCAATGTATCCCATTGGTCAAGTAATGGATTGTACTCATAAAAATCTCTTAAAACGGCAACTACATTGGTTAAGGCAATATCCCCCATTCCAATATATCCTCTGGACAAAGAAGATATTCCAACCGCATTCTCTCTTGATTGCCCTGGAACATTTGCTTTGGGAGTCCAGATGTCAGCCACCGGATCATACTCATAAAATGCATTTGTGGACCATGAGATATTATCGTCCCATCCTGTACCTAGATAACCCTTGTTGCCTATAGAAAAGGAAGCGGTACCATCCAAATCGAATGGCGCAACATTTCGTGAAGACCAGGTATCTGTGAGTGTATTATAGGCCCACACAGTATCCATTCCCGTCCCATAATAATTCATAAAAAAGGCATCCGTACCAATGCAAAATAAAAAGATCCTGTCTTGCGGAAAATTCGCTTTGGGTGTCCAAATCCCAGTCTGTGTGTTGTACTCCTGAAATATGCCGTTATGTAAACCGTAACCACTGGATCCCGTTGAAAAAATCCAACTGGTTTGAGAAGTATCCACCTGCCAACTTTGATTGATCGGATTATAAACCTTCCCACCAACATAAGCTTTGCCCTCCAGTTCTATTCCCTTTCCACTAAGTCCGGCAAACTCCCTGGTATCAAATTTTATTGACCAGGAATCACTCAAAGGATCATACTGTTGAAAAACGATTTTATTCGGTCTGTAATCCCCGAAACGATTAGAGGAGACATACAACAAAAAGCCTTGATTAATACCAGAAAACCCATTTGCAAAATCCGATAATGTGTCCTGAACATTAGATTTTTGATTCCACTGATTCGCAGCAGGGTCGAATTCCCAGAATGAATATTTGTCATGTACATACCCATTTGCTCCAATAGGGAAGGAGATTATTGGATAATCCCAGTTCTGGGGAAAGGAGGATTTTGGTGTCCATGAATCAGAGAGACTATTGTATTCCCAAAAATCAGTCAATACACCTAAAGAACCATTTCCTAAACCAAAATACCCATTGCTTCCAATTGAGAAGGCAACTGCACTAAAACGTGCGCTTCCTGCAAAATTGTTTTTCTGTGTCCAGATATTAGTTAAGGGATTATATTGCCAACATTCTGCAAGTGGATTCACTATTTGATCCAGACCACCCACTATGTAACCCATTCCGGAAATCGAAAATGCAGATGCGGCCGTTCTTGGACCACCGGGGAAATTGGCCTTTTGCGTCCAGACATTATTTAGCGAGTCATAAGCCCAGAGATCGTTGTAGTTAGTGGTAAGGTCATTCCCAAGGCCAACAAATAAATCGCTATTAAGTATAAATCCAACTGCATTCGCTCTTGGAATGGGGAAGTCTGCAATGCGGGACCATGAATCAGAAGTCGCATTGTAAGTGTGAAACGACTTGAAATAGATTTGGCTTGAAGCTGACAATTGATCAGCCCGACAACCTGTCCCAACATAACAGTTGTTTCCACTCGAAACGCTTACTCCTGAAGTGTAAGGGACATGAATCTGGCTGGCTGGTTGCGGAAGTCCAAGTCCGTTTAACTCCCGCCATGTTTGGGCACTTAGGTTGTTTGACAGAAAAAGTAAGCAAACCAAAACTCGAATATGGGTATTTGACAGGAAAGAAAAATACTGTTTCATAGGTGTCAATTTAAAAATAACTGTGTTAATCAATACAGACCATATTCGAAGGTAATAAAAAAAGAAGCGGCTGTAACCAATCTTTGGCCAACCGCTTCTTTGTTATGGGTTTTTATTGAATAACAATTTTTCTAACATCGATTGCTATCCCTTGTGCATTCAGGAGATAGATGAGGTAGACCCCATTGCCGGTCCAGGTATTCAAATCGATGTAAAACGACTGCTGACTGATCGGAGTGCTGTAAACAGTCTGACCAAGCATGTTGTCAATTCGTATTGCATAACCATTCATAGTTCCGAAATTACTTCCGCAATCAATAGTGACATGATCATTCGATGGATTTGGGTAAACCTTAATCGAATTTTGATATGTTACCGGATTGAAGCCTGTGAGGTTGGCATTGATGATAAGGGTATCTGTGACGGTGATCGTTTGGAAGCAGAGACCTGCATTATAGAGCTGGGACACTTCTTGGGGAGAAAGAGCTCGGTTCCACATGCCAATATCATCGAGTTTTCCAAAGAAGTAAAAACTTGGCACACCATTGCTGACCCAATATCCCTTTCCAAATAATAACGAAAGAGAATTAGTCCCAATTTCAGAATTTGGATCAATATAGCTTTGAGATACCTTTATTCCATCTGAATATGCAAAGAGTGAATCATTTTGTTTGTCAACCACAAATACAATGTGTTTCCAGATGTTAAGATTAATTTGAGGCGTGTCAATTGTAGTAAACGCCCATGGAGAAGCGTTTCCGTTCTTGAAACGCTCAGAAAGAATCCCATTCCAATTTTCGTTAAAAATAACCTCAAACCCTTCATTTGAATTACCACTTGGATCACTAGCTAAATTTTGGTTTGTCTTGCTGAATACCGCCATATCGCTACCAATAGGATTAGGTCTACTTGGCAGGTTAATCCAAAATGAAATTGACTGCTGACTGTTCCCGAATTGAAGCGTAGGATCGTCAAGCACTTCAATAAAATTGCTTACACCATCAAATGAATATGCACTGGCTGGTTCATTAAATCTATCGGTAGTTAGCGCTGCGCCATTTACAATTCCATCATTCCCGTTTCCACTCTCGTCATTTGCATTTCCACAGAATGGCCACCATCCAACAAGGCCCTGAGTAAGATTTAATGGAAGCGATGCGCTTGCACATGGTGTAGAGAGGCTTTCATTGAAAAGATTGGAAACTTCTTGCTGTGTTAATGCACGGTTCCAAATGCCGACATCATCCAATACTCCGTTGAATGGATCAGCATTTACATTAACCCAATTTGCTTTACCGAAAAGCATAGGTACTGTGTTGGCTCCGATTGTCGCTGTGCCAGTGCTGCTTATAATTAGGCTTCCGTCAAGATAAGCTGTGCCGGTTCCACTTTCGAAAACCAGAACGACATGATGAAATACATTATAATTGCTCGTGTTTGAAGGCACATTTGCACCGCCAAAATTGCCGGAACCGCTACTCACCAAGAGTCCTAAAACGTTTTGGCCAGATTGAGCGACGTTGAGGCCAGATTGACTTGTACCACTGCCAGATTGTTTACTTATTAGAATATCGCTAAAGCCTCCGGTGGGAAAACTCTCAACTTTAACCCAAAAAGAAAGACTAATTTGATTGGTCGAGAAATCCAGAGATGTACTATGTGGAACTTCAATGTACTGACCATTCCCATCAAAATGGTAAGCGCTGTTTGCATTGCCCAAATGATCTAAAGTTAACGTTGCGCCATTAACACTGCCATTATTATTAGAACCGCTGACATCATTTGCATTGCCATCAAAGGGATAATAGGCAACTAGCCCATTTGTTGGGACATAGGAGGGTAATTGTGCATAGGAACTAAGACTAATAATGAAGCACAATAGTAAGTAGACATTTTTCATGCGATTTAGTTTTAGAGACTGTTTGAAATGAATAATATTATAGTTAAAAATATTTTGAGCTTGAGCATGATATTCAATTATTTAATCTGTTTTTGATGACTAGACCTGCTCTCTTGTATGCAGTCATTCCCAACTAAATGATTCCAACAAGAGGGAATGTTGTGATCCATACAAAAAATTTGAAAAATTAAGAACGATCCGTAAATATGAATTGAGTCATTTCTGGATTTGCTCTCTTTTGTCCATTTATAAAAGTTTCAAGTGGAAAGGTAACCGGTCGGAAAAAATAAATCTTGCGTACCCCGCTACAAATTCTAGCGTATAATTCGAATCGATTTAAAAAAGTTATATATGCTTCAAAAATTGAACAGCACTTTCCCTATAAGGATTGTTAGCCGATGCAGCAATTTCTTTAAAAATATCTTTTGCAGAAGCCTTTTGGCCATTTAGAAAATAAGCTGTAGCGAGCCGATATTCTGAATCGACATGAAAACTTGAACTTGCATTCGACAAACATTCCTGAAAGTATCGAATTGCCTCAGATGGTTTGTTTAAGGATAGTAACAATACTCCGCTATAATACTGAAGTGTATCATTCCCGCTATTTTCCAGATAAAGTTGATTCAGCAACTGAAATGAAGATTCAAAATTCTCCAATTTGTAAAAATTCATCGCCTGGCCAAGTTTCAGACTCCCATCAGCGCCCATGAGTACGGGCAATCCAGGGTCTTGAATATAATTTTCCGAAAAAACTGCCTTTGGATTGAAATATGAATAATATACAGCGATTGAAGAAGCGAGGAGAAAAAGTATGAGACTGGCAGCAATCGCATAACGGTTAGTGAACCATTTAGATTTGGAAATGTGAATAATTCCGGATGAATTACCAGAATCCAATTCCCGATCAATTTCAAGAAGTTTAGTTCTGATGATTGGTTCATTCCTATCTCGGATTCTGGTCACGAAAGCGTTATACATTTCGAATTCTTCCCTGAATGAAGGATCATTTTCCAGCAATTGTTTTACACGCAGATTTTCCTCTTGCGAAAGCAAGCCTTCTACAAAAGCTTCGATCAATTCAATATTTTCGGTTTCTTCTTTCACTTTATAAAATCAATAGAAGTGCAAGTATATCCACTTTATTATACTGACGAGAAAGTGCAATGAGCTTTTTCATCACTTCGTACTTTTTCTTTTTTGCGACATCAGCGTTTTTATACCCAAGTTCAACAGCAATAGTAGCCATGTCTTTCCCTTCCAGGTAGTACAACTCAATTACCCTTCTGCTTTTATCGTCCAGAAATGCTAGACAACGGTTGACAAGTTCCTTGTTCCGTCTTTCCTGTTCAGATTCCTCACCTGAAGAATCAGTCCTATCTATTTCATTAATCAATTCAGGCGATGAGAAAGTAACCGTTTTGTTCTTGTATTTTATTAAGTTAAGAAGTTGATATTTCCCGATAGCCCATAAATAAGTCTTAAGGTCGCTGGTTAGTACTTGCAACTTACCGGAAGCAGAATTTTGATAAAATCTGATAATTGTTTCCTGAAAAACATCTCTTGCCTCTTCCTCTGTACAAGAATAATTGTGAACGGCCCAGTGTATGAATTCATTCCGGTAATTCCGGTAAATGTCATACAAGGGCTGAAAATTGCCGCTTTTATCTCATTAAGAATGTCCAATTGATCAAATTCCTATTTACAAATATAGAATATCCGGTGAACTGCAAGAAAATTAATTCAAAACGGTTACATCTGATTTTTACGGATGATTAAGAGTAGATATTAACCTTATCGTAACAAATTATATAAGAATAGGAATCAACTAGAAGTTGCCCATTAAGATAAATATCCTCGTTCTGCAAATAAACTTTTATTTCATTTAAAATTAACAAAAAAAACTATAGTTTTTCGTCCCATGAACACAAAGGGTGTACATCGCAGGTACACCCTTTTCTATTTCTTCCGATAATAAATAAATAAGAGAAGCAAAAGGAATAGCCCCGTTGATACAATTATTGTCATCCGGTTTTTACCATCAAGATGTATTGGGCTGTGATCGCCAGTTAATATAATTCCACTCCAATAAAATGGACTGGCTTCACGGGAACTTTTACATTTTTGAAGATATCTCAACTGAGCAGTACGTAGCGCTTCATCTTTTTCCAAATCATCGCTTATCCCTGAATAAAAATTGGAAAGAAGCTCTGAAGTTGCTTTGTCGTCAACACTCCAAATCGTGGAAATTGCACTTTTACAACCAGCGGTTAAAAATGCCCGTGCAAAGGAGAGGGTTCCTTCACCGTATTCATAAGTTCCGGAACTGGTATTGCAAGCGGCAAGGATAGACAGATCCGCCTTCATTGGGAGGAAATAAATTGAGTCAAGAGGGAGGCTATTCGAAAGAGCGGTCGCTTCACTGAAGTACAAACGAGGCCTTGCAGTTGTATCCGCATGCGTAGCCAGATGAATGAAAGAGTAATTGCCAGCATTCCTTATGAAATTGGTAATTGTCGCCTCACTTTTTTGAAACAAATCGCATTCATATTTATTTGCAACGTTTGTCAGCAAGTCAGAAGAAAATGGCAACAAGGGTCTATTTTCGAATGATGGTGCAAAACCCAATATTCGACCATTTCCAGAACTTCCATGGTGCGTTTCGTTAATAAAATCAGTACCGGATAATTCATATGAAACAGATACCTCGTTAATTAGATAGGGAAGTGAACGAAAATCCATTGACCGGTTTTTTGAATCTGAGATTAACGCTCCAAAAGGTATATAAGTCAGGTAGCCATCCGGTACAATAATTAGGCGACTGAAATGTTGTGAATATTGAGAGGTAACAGGTTTCAGAAATTTATTATACAGTGTATATGCAGTAGTGCAATAACCGACCGGATCATTGCCGACCATTGATTGCTTCAAATAGCGGAGAAGACTATCACCTCCAATAGAATCAAGATGAGTTGCTACAACTTTATCCTTTGTGATACCAATAGCGGTGTGCTCACCATGAAACTCGATAAATAAAGTATTTTTATCAGGAAGGGCTGATTGAATTTCATCAATCGTGGCAATTTGTAAGTATTGTTTTCCTTTTGCCTGACTCCGGCTTGTAGCAATAATTTTCCTCGTAAGGATTTTTTGGACCATTCAGAAAGCAAAAACAAATCGGAATAATAAGACGAATTCTTTTCAACTATGTAAAGTCTCCAGGCCGTATAGTTAAGCTCTGAAAATAACGGTCCATTATAAATTAACATCAATCGATTCGGGAAAGGAGAGCTGAAATCACGAATAATCTGTTGCCAAAGTAGAATTCGTAGTTTTTCTGTTTCATAAATTTGATGTAGCACTGAAGTAGCACTGTCCTTTACATACTTTGCTTGAAGACAACCTGCCTTTTCATGTAGCAAAGTCATCAGATCATACTTATAAGCGCATTTCCTAATGGTGAATTCATTCAGTTTTTCTGCATTGGTCCCTGAGGGCAATATTATCTCTATTGCAGAATTAATAAAGTTCAGCGCCTGTTTGATACTGTCTGTTTGATAAGCATACTGGTAGAGTAAAGATGTAACAAAGTAAACGGTACTTAGATCAGGATGTGAAGTACCTGCAACATTTCTGATCATAGCCTCGGATTTTACATAATACTCCTTTGCTCTTATGAAGTATAAATCCCTTAATCTTGATTTATTGAAAGGTCTTTGAGTGTAATCCAAGGTTCCTATTTGGTCTGTATAGGTATTCCCGATACTCCGATAGAGTCCAGCTTCTTTTAAGCTTTTAAACCCGTAAGTTTTTCGGACTTTATTGACTGCTATCTGGTAGATCTTACGAGCCTCTACCCTGGCATTGTCGGATTCTTCAAGAGTATGTCCTTTATAAATTTTATATGCATAGGCATATGTAGAAATAACTTTGACCTCATCGATCAGAAAAGTTTGTTCCTGATGTTCCTGGCAGATGGAAAAGGCTTTTTGTGCTAAGAAAAAAGCGGAATCCATTGTGATTTTAAAATTAAAATAACTGGCCATTTGAGTCATAGAATAGGCGGTGCGTACATCGTCGTGTCCGTATAACTTTAAACGTATATGATAAGCTCGTTCGAAATAGTTTCTGGCAGCCTCTGCATCTGAAAAGGACATAAAATAATCTCCAATAAGATCAACACAAACACAATACAGCTCATTCATTTTACCCCAATGGGAAGTAATGAATGCGTCATTATTCTTGAGAATAGTACTGGCTTCATCATTTCTGCTAATCAGGAGAAGAATCTCAGAAGCTCTGTTTTGGGCAACAGCATAGGAGCTATCCTGATGTTCGGAAGAAAAACGTTCTGCTGCATTCTGAAATTCTCTTAATGCTTTGTCATACTCTGAATGAGTTCGGGAAAATTCACCGGATTGGAAGTATTCATTGCCGGATCGGGGTTTCTCTGGCACCAGACCGTAGCTGAAGAGAGGAAGAAGGGTCAAAAAGCAAAACGTTATTCTAAACCTCATTGAATAATTGTAAATATGCTACAAGATCGTAAAGAGATTTTATAATTGGTTGCGAGGTATGGGGACTAGCGATAATAATTGTCAAGAGTCGTACATCCTGGCAATTTCAAATAGTTCTTATCTATCTGTGGAACAATTTCCCTTATTAAAATAATTTCATTGACTTTCAACAGTTTCCAATATTTGTCCAATCGAAGAAAATAAGCAAGAAAAAACGCCTGTAAGCAACTGAAATACAGTTTCAAACAGGCGTTTCCACAGTACCCGGGAAGGGAATACTAGCAACTTCTTTGGCTTGCATCACATTACACTTTTCTACTATGAATGCTGACTTCTAAGAGGGTAAAACAGGATACCCCAAAAGCAACCAAAAGCAAAGAAGTGCAAAAAATGTTTAAGTAAATGTTTAAGTAAAGCCTCCGCCCCTATCTTTGTAGTGCAATTAAAAGCGCTGCCAAATGAATACCACCTTCAATTTCTGGGTAAACAACCGCCCTAATTCCCGGGGTGCTTATGACATTTATATCCGGATTACTCAGGAACGCAAACACAAGCTTATTAAGACCGGAATTTCAGTACCGGAACGATCAGCATTCAACCCAAAAGCGAAACAGGATAACTGGATCAGGGGGCGGGGCGAAAGCACCAAAAAACTGAATGATACACTAGCCTATCAACTGAATACGCTGAAGGGTGAAAATGAAGCCCTAAAAAAACGGATAAAAAACCCAAGTAAAGAAAGCATCATTCAACAGTACCGGGGTGAAGCCTCCCAAGATTTCATTGTTTATCTGAATCGAATCATTCAGCGCTTTGAATTAGCGGGATCAATCAGAACAGCGAAAAGATACCGTTCCCTTAAAAACAAATTGGTAGAGTATGAAAATGATTCAATTCCCTTTGACTCCATTACAGTCACGTTCCTGAAAGATTTTGAAGGCTATCTTTCAGACCTCCACCAAAACAGCCGATATGAACATTTTAAAAATATGAAGGCTGCATTCAATCAAGCCATTTTGGAGGACATCATTCCAAGCATACAGAACCCCTTCTTAAAATTTAAGGTAAAACAAGTACCAACCAATAAACAAAAGCTATCAGTAGAGGAAATTGACCGGATCAATTCATTAGCATTAGAACCGGGTTCATCCTTGAGTCATACCCGCAATTGCTTCATGTTTTCGTTTTATTGCGGAGGCATCCGAGCGGGCGACATCATTACCATGAGATGGAGAAATGTTAGTGAAGGCAGTCTTTCTTATGTTATGGCTAAGAATACAAACAGCAAACTAACTACCCGAACAGTCCCCTTGATTCCGGAAGCTAAAGCAATTTTGCGCCAATACAAAAGCAAAGATTCCAAGCCTGAAGATTTCATTTTCGGAGAACTGAAAAACGAAATTTCAAAACTGATTAGCGATGAAAAGAAACTAAAATCAGGATTTGAGAAAACGATATACAATCAAATTGCCTCCCGGAATACAATCTTCAATAAGAACTTAAAAAAGATTGCAAAACTGGCAGACATCACTAAGCCTCTTACTTTCCATATAGCCCGCCATTCTTTTGCTCAATTCGCAATGAATAAGGATATGTCCCCAAAGATGCTGCAAACTATTTTAGGTCATGAAAAATTTGCTACAACCGAAGCATATATAAGCACTTTACAGGATAAGAAAATTGAAGATGCAATGCTAAATCTGTTCGCATGAAAAAAATATTTCCAATAATAAACAAGGGCTTTTTTGTCAAACACTTAAACGAAATACTAATTTATAAAGAAAATGCCTTTTATAGCCCTTCGTTAACCTTTGAAAAATACCTTACAGCCTATTGCAAAGCACCTGATTTTCCAGAGGAAATAAATAACATGAAGTCTTTTTGTAAACAGTATAACCTCCCGGAAAATACTGTCAATGACTTTGCATTAATGCACATGTTATTTTACGACTCAGCCAATGATAGACACTTCTATGAACCCGAGTTTCTGAATGAAGCAAACGAAATAAAAACTTGGTTTAAATTGGGAACACTATTAAAGAATCATTCAATATCTAAGAGGAAGAATACAAAAAATGAACATTCTTTACAATCAATGACATTCAACTTCCAAAATCTAGATCCAATAATTGTATCAACCAATTCAATCCCGGGTGAAACATTTAAAGAACTAACAGCTTTTTTTTCATCATTTGAATACCAAGCTAATCTTAATATTCCAAAAAACCGCATAACCGCAGACCTAAGAACTTTTTCATGGGCGCTACTTAACTACTTGAATGATTATACTCAATACAAGACTCCAAAAGGAAAACTTGTCACCAGAGAACAATGTAGATTTATATATGATTTTTTAGATATGGCATCTTGTTTACAACATAGGCCAGAGGAAGACATGGATAAGGCCGAATATATTCGTAGACAAATCGAAGAAAGTATAAAGGGCTCAAGGTCAGTGAAAAAATAAGCCTCAAAATTTTCGATTCCTTTTTTTCAATAATAGTTTTCAATACGGTTCACTTTTGTCCTGCATTTAAGAGCAAGATAAAATGAACTCAACATCAATTGAAATAGTTCCAAGTGAGGAACTTCTTACTATCAAGCGAGACATTTCAAGACTAATTGAGTTAGCTGAAAAGCGACCAGAACAGCTATTTCAATTACGTTGGATCGAATCAAAAAAAGTACCTCCGCTTTTAGGAATCAGCAACCGGACATGGCAATCATGGAGGGACAAGCGTATAATTCCCTTCAGTCAATTTGGTGCTAAAATTTATGTGAAGCTTGACGACCTGAACGCCTTACTTGAAGCACACAGGATTGAAAATTCAAAAACGGTTTGAAGATGGAATTGAATACAGAAATGTTCAAAACCCTTGCCGGGAAGAATGGAAAGGAAGAGCCAAAAAAACCAAAGCTTTCAGATTTCGATGATCTACAAATCACTGACAGTACACCTATTCCCGTACCTGTTCCGATTATTACAATTAGCGGGGAAATAATAAGTCCAGAAGGAACTATCACAACTATAAGCGGAGCAAGTAAGAGCGGAAAAAGTGCATTTACAGGAATACTGTTGGCAGGTGCAATAAGTCCGGATGGAAATATTGATGGATTGGAAGGTGTTGTTGTGCAACCTAATGTTGATAGAAAAGCTGTCCTTCATTTTGATACTGAACAGCCACGGTACAAACATCAAAAGAACTTAAAGTCAATTTTAAAACGATGTTCATTGCAAGTTTGCCCGGAGTATTTTCATTCATACAATATTCGTGGGCTTGATTTGGATCAATATTCAACAACTACTTCCGACATCTGCAAAGCTGCATTTCTCGAACATGGAGGTATTCACTTGATTGTGATTGATGGTGGTGCAGATTATATCAGTGATGTAAACGATCCTATGCAGTCGAATCAAATAATTAAATTCTTTGAAGAATTGGCAACATGCTATCATACAGCTGTTGTAATAATTATACACACAAACCCAGGGAGTGACAAAGAACGTGGACATCTCGGAAGCCACTTTCAGAGGAAAAGCGACAGTGTAATTAAAATAAAAACGGAAGGCGACATTTCCTATCTGGATTCTGGTACAGCATTACTACGAAATGCAGGCAGGGGAAATATTAATCAAATCCAATTCATGTATGATAAAGAGAAAGGGTATCATGTTGGTTGTGGGATAAAGTCATTAGATCAGGCGACAAAGGATGCTGAACGTATTGAATTGATAAAAAAAGTTTCTTTAAAAGTCTTTGCCGGGCAAACATCACTAAAGTATGCTGAAGCTATTGAGGCAATCATGAGAGAATCAAAAAAAGGTGAAACCAAAGCAAAGGAGTACTTTAAGGAAATGAGAGTGCAACAAATGATAATAAAAGGCGAAGATGAATATTGGCGAATAAATCTTACAGACCAGAAAAAGGATGAACAGGTATAGCGGGATGAACTGGTATAGTTATACCATCCTGAACCAGTATAGTGGTATAGCCCCTCTATACACAACTATACCACTATACCAGTCATGCCATGAATAACAACAGCATTTTGAACGTGGAGGTATCCTGTTACCGGAACTATCACAGTCCCGAGAATCCCAGACCTGTGAACTTGCTCAATTGGCTACAATCCGATAAGTATGCAGATCAGGTGAAATTGATCAGACAGACAGACGACAAAGCAGACCGGGATCGGTTAAAAGCCAGACTGCCTGCAATTACAAGCGGAGGTACTTTCACTTATAGGGAAACCACCGGACTAACTAAGTTCTCAGGATTTATGCAAGTTGATATAGACCTGAAGGAAAACGAGCAAATCACAAATTTCGATCAACTGAAAACCTTTATTTCATTGCTGCCTTATGTAGCTTATTGCGGGCTTTCTGTTTCTGCCAAAGGTTTTTGGCTACTAATTCCGGTTAAGGATGAAAAAGCGTACAAGGATCATTTCAGGGCTTTACGAAAGGATTGGAAGGACATTGCAGGAATTACAGTAGATAGTTCACGTTCCGACATTGCAGGGCTTAGAGGCTATTCCTACGATCCTGAAGCCTACTTCAATCATGATGCTATATATTATAGAAAGACTTTAAAAGAGCTAGTAAGAAAGTCAGTTTTCAAATGCTTTGCCGGGGGATCAAAAGACCTGTATCAAAAAGCGATGCAGCATACTTTAGAAAAGGGTATTTCATTTGTTGAGGGTACAAGACATGACTTTATTTTTCACCTATGCTGTTCCCTGAATACCTATGGAATCAGTCAGACCGATGCAGAAACATGGATACACCAAAACCTTATACCATTAACGGAGATTCATTCCAATTGTATAACTGATCCGTACAAGCGTTATGCAAGAGATTTTGGGAAAGTTACTCTGAAAGATTCCGGTTTCATGTCCCCTAATCCTCCGCAGAAAATTAAAAGCATCATTTCGCCTAATGTTGAGGCGACAAGATGCAGTGCAGAACTACATGAAGCAATTCCGAAGGACAGAGGCAAAGCGGAGGCAAATGAGATTAATCAAGACCCGGACTTGTCAGAACTGGAAACATTCTTTGCCGGGATCACATTACCCACAACCCCGCTGAAGCTGAACCAATGCAGCGAAATTAAGGATGTCCCCGGCTTTATTAGGAGTCATTTAACAACACTTAAAAGCAATCCGGGCAAACTTACTTATTTACCATACTTCAACAGATTACAGGAATTAAAACAACACCTAAGAAGAAAATGAAAACTGAAGCACCAAAGAAGGGTTTACAAAAGTTGACAGAATTGGAGGTAAAGATAAATTCAATTTTTGCGCTCCAACAAATTACACAGAACGACATAAATGCAATTAAGGATAAGACTGAGATTGACCTTTTTAATAAGCGTTTTACTGAAAGATTAAATTCACTCAAAGACGAAGAGAGGGATAATTTTTTAAAAAAGTTCGATTTAATTTTACCCCAACAGACAAAAAACGAATTATGGGAATACAACCACAGAAGAATCACAAAGGCAATTGCTGACATGATGCAGGAATTCAATCGTATGCCCACAAGAGCAGAAATAGCTGAAAGTTCCCAACTAAGCAGACAGACAATCTATAAGCACCTCAAAGAGTATAAAACCAATCCTATGTATTTAGAGGAGTTGGAACAGTTTCGTTTTATGACATCAAAAGTCCTCGCTAAAGTTTTTAAGTTTGCTGTAAACGGTGATACAAGCGCAGCAAAACTTTACTTCAATGTTATGGGCTGTTTGAATGGGCAAGCACAAGCAGGAACATTCATCCAAAACCAGAACAATTTTATTCAGATCAATGGAACAGTAATAAGTCAGGAAACGGTTAAACAACTTAATCCGGAACAATTGAGTACAATTGAAAATATATTGAAATCAACTTTGACACAACCTGAAAAATTAGTTACTTCATCAATCTAAAATCCCAAATCACAATGAAAAACCTCATACTCCTCCTTTTAGGTTTGAATGCTTTTTTTTCTCAAGCGCAAATTTCTACTATTCAAGTAAACAAATCTTCATCAGATGAGTTGACAAAGATGGAATATGATAGTTTGGAAGGTGAATTTCGGGGTGATAAAAAAAGTGATTTGGGGCAGCTGATTGGACAGGAACTCTATTTAAAACCAAAATCAAGTTCTTTTGATATTCAGATGGGCTACAAGGGCTTTATCAAAGATTATAAAATTAACCAGTATGAAAAAAGTAATGTGTATAGATGCTGTTCAACTTATGATGGATCAAGGGCTGATAAATACGATGGCATTGGAGATAAATACTATACAGTCTTAGCTGTCTACAAAATAATTTCAAGTTCAAATTTGGCAAATTATTTTTTAAAACTGAGCAGGAAGGATAATGGAGAAATTTGTTATTATAGCTATTCTTTCTCACTAACTTCTGATTTTATTGTTGTAGGTTATTATGAAAAACAAAAAGAACTTTTACGAGACAAGGAATTTGTAATGCGAAAACGAAGATTTGGAAAGTTCATTGATATAAACACTGGCAAAGAAGTTGCAATTAACCCCGGAAAAATTTATAAGTGCATCAATTTCGGAATTGATCCTGAAGAAAGTAATCCATCAATGGTATTAGAAGGAGAGAACAAAGAATTAATTCTATTGCCAATTTCATGGCTTAAATATAAAATGTACGCAATTGAAAAATCAGAGGCTTTGAATTATTCTTCCAGATTTGGAATACATATATGGGATCAAATTTTGCAGAATGAAGTTGAAATTGGTATGACCGAAGAAATGGTACTGTTAGCATGGGGAAACCCAAGTAAAATAAATCCAACCGAATTGAAGGATGTTAAATCCGAACAATGGGTATATGAACAAAGGGGTTATATTTATTTTAAGAATGGGATTGTTGACGCTATTCAGGAAAATTAAAAATCCGTTATTTCAATAATTTTAAAGATTTGATGGCTGATTGACTTAAATTGTTTAAGTAGTGTTTAAGTAAATCATTATTCAATAAACAACAAAACCACTGTAATACAATGCGTTACAGTGGTTTTATCGTTTCGATTTCGTACCCGGGAAGGGAATCGAACCCCCACGAGGTTGCCCTCGGCAGATTTTGAGTCTGCTGCGTCTACCAATTCCGCCACCCGGGCATTTAAGAGTTTTTATAAGTTATTTTGTTATTAGGTTCTTGAAAAGGCGTTTAGTGCTCTGCCCTAGATTAACTTAATAACACAATAACCAATAAACAGAATCACCGGTATTGTGACCCAGCCCTCTAAAAGCCAGGCTGCGAAAATAAGGAATTATTCAGTATGCAGACAAAAGATCGAATTTTAGCTAAAAATAAGGTGCTTTTCTGCTGAAAAAGAGGGTATTCGGCTTGCCTGTTACGGCCAATTTTCGTTTCTTTGCAGCCCCTGAAAATACGGGATTCAGACCTATGGAGCGCAACGTGAAACTGTTCTCGGGAACAGCCACCCATTATCTAGCTGAAAAAATTGCTTACGGCTATGGACTTCCCCTTGGTGAAGTGAATGTAGCACGTTTCAGTGACGGCGAATTCTCCCCTTCTTTCGATGAATCAGTGCGGGGTTGTGATGTGTTTATCATCCAGTCGACCTTCGCCCCTTCCGATAACCTGATGGAATTGCTGCTCCTCATCGATGCGGCAAAAAGAGCTTCTGCTCACTACATAACAGCTGTGATCCCGTACTTCGGCTTCGCCCGTTCTGACCGTAAAGACAAACCAAGAGTCGCGATCGCTTCCAAACTGGTTGCGAATCTGCTCAGTGCCGCAGGAGTCACGAGGGTCATTACCATGGATCTTCATGCTCCGCAAATCCAGGGATTCTTTGATATTCCGGTGGATCACCTTGAGCCTTCTTCGCTCTTCGTTCCATATATTGAATCACTTCAGTTGCCAAATCTGACCATCGCTGCTCCGGATATGGGTGGTGTAAACAGAGCCAGAGGTTACGCGAAGTATTTCAATGCGGAAATGGTTATTTGCGATAAGCACCGCAAGAAAGCGAATGAAATCGATACGATGACTGTGATCGGTGATGTGGAAGGTCGTGACATCATTCTTGTTGATGACATCTGCGATACAGCCGGAACACTGACCAAAGCGGCGGATATGCTCTTCGACAAAGGCGCAAGCAGTGTTCGTGCGTTTTGCACGCATCCTGTCCTGAGTGGAAAAGCGTATGAACGAATCAAGAATTCCAGACTCACGGAACTTGTGGTAACAGATACTATTCCTCTGAAAGAAGAATGTGATAAAATAAAAGTCATCTCAACCGCTGAGCTCTTCTCGAGAATTGTACGAAGAGTTTATGTGTATGAGTCGATTAGTCAGTTGTTCCTTGTTTAAGTGACGAGGGACGGGGACGAGGGACGAAAATAAGGCAAAAGGCAAAAGGCAAAAGGCAAAAGGCAAAACAAGGCAAAAGGCAAAAGGCAAAAAAATTAATACTCTATTACCTTAATAACTAAATAACATAATAACTTAATAACCCAATAACTTAATAACAAAAATGAAATCAATCGAAATTATCGGAACAAAGAGAGCAGCCCAGACTAAGCAGGAGACTAAAAACTGCGGGCAGAGGGTATGGTTCCGTGTGTACTGTACGGTGGAAAAGAACAATACCACTTCAGCACACCGGCCATGAACTTAAAAGGCCTGGTGTACACACCGGAAGTTTACACCGTTGATTTGAACATCGATGGAACACATCACAAAGCCATCCTGAAAGAAATTCAGTTTCATTCAGTATCGGACAAGATTCTCCACATCGATTTCATGGAAATGGCGGATGACAAAAAAGTTGTGATCGAGGTACCAGTAAAAGTAACTGGAACAGCTCCCGGCGTTCGTGCGGGTGGACAGCTCATCAACAAACTTCGTCGTCTGAAGATTTCCGCTTTACCGAAACACCTTCCCGATTTTGTGGAAGTGAAAATCGGCGGACTCGAAATCGGAGATTCTGTACGTGTTCGTGACATGAAACTCGATGGCGTTGAATTCCACGACAGTCCGGCTAACGTAATCACTGCCGTTCGTACAACACGTGCCGTGGTTGCTGAAACACCTGCTGCTGCTGCTACAACTGCTACTGCCGCTGCACCTGCCGCTGCCGGCGCTCCTGCAAAAGCTGCTCCGGAAAAGAAAAGTAATTTCTTTTTAGTATGAATTTAAAACCCCTTTCTTTATGGAGAGGGGTTTTTTGTTTAATGAGTGATAGGGGGACGGGGGACGGGGGACGGGGGACGAGGGACGGGGGACGGGGGACGGGGTATCTGGTACTGGATACATTAAAATCCATTCACACAAAATAATTATCTTTGATCATCTTCAATCTTTAAAAATCTCCACATGAAAAAGACTTTGTTAGTGAATTTCCTTTTTCTGATTCTCTCCTTTTCAGCTTATGCGCAACCAACTTTCAACGGCACTTATACCGGTGTAGTGAATGATGTGAATGCAATTATTCAGATTACAGAAAACGGAGATCAGATTTCCGGAATATACCAGGAGGGTGATCAGAAATTAAATTTGCGCGGAATATTTAGCAATAATGAAGCAAGCGGCGAGATGTCGGATCCGGCGAGTGGAACCGCTTTGTCGACATTTATTTCTTATTGAATGGAAATAATTTATCGGCACAATTCGCTGTGCTTGGTTTGGTTCCTGTTGAAGCTGTCTTTAACCGTACGAATTCCACACCCTCAACCACAAGTACAAATCAGAATACACCTGATAATTCAACCGCTTCCAAACCACCCGCAAGCTCCGAACTTGATCCTGCTCTTTTCGGTACCTGGATGATAGAAACCATCACCAATTCCGGCAGTGGATCGGATTACGCAGGTTTTACTTCTGTGCGTTATTATACATTCAATGAGGATGGAACCTATTCCGAAGAAACCGCCTCCGCCGGTGGCGGATCAGGTTGGTCTACTTCCTCAGGCCGAGAATTGCAGTCACAGGGTTGGTGGAAAATTAAAGATGGCCGGATACATTTGAAAAATCAACCCGATGGCTCTTTCAATCCAATGCTCAAACATTTTTTTCACGACGGGAATCTTGTTTTTAAAAAGGATGATGGGAAGTATTTAATTTATCATAAGTAGCGAGGGGTTGTGAGTGTAGATGGAGGTTTTGATTGTAGATTGGGATGTGAAGGGGTTAAAAATATTGGGACGGAGGGCGAGGGCAATATGATTATTTAAGCAAATTGGGTCTGCTTATTCACGAGAGAGAATATTACCAATTAACTAAAGATCTCTGCGAGATGACAACAGCTTGTTCTCTGTGAATGTCGTCCTTTTTCCGCCGAAAACATTTGGTAAAACGAAACAAAGCGTGTTCGGCGGGAAAGGACGACACAATGGTATACCCGGCTATCGTCATCTCGCAGAGATCCTTTAGGTTAATGTAACTAAATTGGTTTCTTAAATAACAATATTGGGACGAGGGACCACAATTCATATTTGGTACCTGGTACAATGTATCAGGCACTCATCCCCAATCAACAATCAGCAATCAACAATCAACAATCCAAAATCAGCAATCAAAAATCAACAATCCAAAATCCAAAATCCTATCTTTGCAGCATGAGTAAATTCCTGATTGCCGGACTGGGAAATATTGGTGAGGAGTATGCATTCACGCGGCACAACATTGGTTTTGAGGTTGCGGATGCATTGGCACTTGAGCTAAACAAAGTGGAAGGTTCCTCTGCTGCTAAACTTTTTCATACCGAAAGACTCGCCTCAGTTTATGAAGGTCGTTTTAAAGGGAAAACCCTTATGATGATCAAGCCAACAACCTATATGAATCTCAGCGGGAAGGCGGTAAATTACTGGATGCAGGCAGAGAAGATTCCTGTTTCAAATATTCTGGTGGTTACCGACGACCTCGCACTTCCTTTTGGTACACTTCGTTTAAAGAAAAAAGGCAGTGACGGAGGGCACAATGGTTTGAGTGACATCATTGAAACTTTAGGAACCAATGAATTTGCCCGTTTACGTTTCGGAATCGGAAGTGATTTCCCGAAAGGGAAACAAGTTGATTATGTATTACAACGCTGGAGTAAACAGGAAGAAGCACTTTTGAGTGAACGCATAGAAAAAGCAGTTCAAATTGTTAAAAGTTTTGTCAGCATTGGTATCGACCGGACTATGTCTGATTTTAACAATAAGTAAACAATCAATTCTTTCTTTGCACTCTAAAACGAGCAATTTAGCCTCGTGGGGAATTTGTTTTTTGCTGAAATTTGTTACCTTTACGCTGTATATTAAAAGAAAATTATATGAAAAGAATCTTTACACTCTGATTTTATCAGTTTTACACTCTTCGTTTTCACAAATCCTTGTGCAAACAGATTTTGCATCCTATAACGGCTTGTCTACAAGCGTTCCTCCGGGATGGTTTATCTATTGGAACGATACTGCCGCTACACATAAATCTTATTATACGGGCTCAACAACTTGTGGTATTGCTTGTCCTGCATACAAGTTCGGCTGAGGATTCTATTTATGATCACCCTGCTTTTGCGCATGCTGACGGCGTTCGTTTCTACATGAAAGGCAATGAACATTCCAGGCCAATCGATTCCAGGTTTATGGTGGTCCTGACACGACCAACATGACATTGATCCAGGAATTCAATAACGTTTCCGCTACATCAACAATCATGACTCTTCCATTGGACGATTCTTATACCAATGTGAAATTCTATTATTACAAAGATTCACTCGACTGTTACAACGTAGGCTTCGATGATGTGTATGTTTTCGCCGGAAGCTTTAGCGGAATCGCGGAACACTCTGTTCTTGATGCTTCCATTTATCCGAATCCTTCTAGGGAAAGATCAATGTTGACATGGCACATTACAGCAAGAGTTGGAGTGTGACTGTATCCAACATCTCGAAAAGTTGTAAGCAAGTGAAGGGAACACAGTTGCAGCTAACTACGAAGTAGATCTTAGTGATCTCGAAGATGGTGTGTACATGGTAAATGTTCGCAACGAATTTGGAGAGAAGACACAAAGAGTTGTGCTCAAGAAATAATATTATTTTTCCACAAAGACGCAAAGGGCGCAAAGATTAAGTTCTTTGCGCCTTTGCGTTTCGGTGAAATACCGGGACAGGTTTTACGTGAAACCAAAACTATTGATCAATTTTCACAAGGACCGTTCGTCCATCCGTCACCGCCGGGAAAGAAGTCAGCGCCTCCCCTGCCGGACTCTGAATCACCTTTCCATCGAAATCAAAAATACTTCCATGAGCCGGGCAGACCAGTTGATCTCCGATTTTTTCAAGCCCGACTCCTTTGTGCGTACAACGCATCAATAACGCTTTTACTTCACCTTCTTTTTTACGAATCAGGATTAAAGGCTCTTTGAAATTATAGGTTTGCACCAGCATAGTTTGCTGATCATTAAACGCTTTCATTGGAACAGACATTACACCTTTACGAATTTTCGCGGAGTAAATTCCTTTTGATGGTTTGCAGGCAAATTCAGATGCTACAATTCCTGTTGCCATTACTGCAAGACAAGCCTGACATGATGTTTTTAGAAAGTCACGACGGTCGTATTGCATAATTGTGATCGTTAAGCAATGAAAAAAAATCGCAGCTGGAAGCAACGACTTTTACAAGGATCGAAGATAAATATTTCGTGACTGATTTATAATTTTTTTGATTGAATTATTTTTGATAAAACCTCAAGTATTCAATATCAATTTCTAAAATTAGATAGCTATATTATAACTGTTTTATTCGAAACCAAAATTTTGTTTTACTATAGGTGACACGAACAGATTTCTATCATCACTACATTTCAAAACATAGTAGCCATTTGGCAATTCTTCTAAATGCAAAATAATATCATCAGTTTGCACCACCGTTTGCTTTAGAAACAATGATCCGATTGAATTGTAAATCTCAATATTCAATGGCGTTGCCCTTTTGTCTTCATGTATTTGATGGTTCAAGTGTAAATCATTCATAAATGGATTTGGCCAGATATTCATGTCCATTTTGATTTCATTAAGCAATGGTACCTGTACCAAATTACAAAGATTAGTCACGAAAGTAGCCGGACCCAAACCTGCAGGAAGAGAGTCAGGAGTAAGTGAAACAGAAATGTGGGGAAGCTGGACTATTGAATCCGATAAATCGGGAGTAGCATTTGATGACACATTGTAGGATATATCCGGCTTAAAACATGATAATACAAGCCCGGTGTCTAATACCATAATAGCCGATTCATTTTGAGTACCGTAGTGTGCATAACAATAGAGGTTGCCATTTTATAATGCATCTGATTAAGACCGTGCTCTGCGAATCGCAGAGCACCTAAAGTTGGGCTTTCGTAAAACCACTTTTTACAAAAAGTATATTACCTGCAGAATCCATTTTAATAATACTCGGGCAAAGTGAATCAGTAATACCAAGCATATAAATTTCGTTGGAACTATCAATTGCAGCTAAATAAACCTGAACAAATGAACTCATTCCCGGGCCGGATGTTAATTCCCGATTCCAAATTAAGTTTCCTGTATCGTCCATTTTTGAACATACGACTTTGGCAAAAAAACTTCCGGGAGTGCCGCTTGCATTATTAATAACGAGATACGTAGAGTCCGGAAAAGTTAAAATCCCATCTATCATATTGTAAGAACTATTCATGTACTCATGATCCTGAAATTGAGAATCATGATTCCCATTGCTATCAAGCTTGGTTACTATTGACTGATCATAGATTCCTGAAGTTTTATTCCAAACAAGAAAAGCACCCTGTGTAAGGATGGAACTCCATGTCCAATATTATAAATCCAATAGGTTCCTCTATCATCGCACCACGCATCTAAAACAACACCAGCAGTATCAAGAGTAATTAAACTTAGTTTGCAATGATCAGACGAAGTGAAAGGGGGCATTGCATTGTAGACAAATACATTCGATCATGATCTACAATTACATCCCAAACAAAACTTGTATCGCTCCACATTGGACATACCAGGAATGGAATTTCTTTCACCCATATATTATTTCCAGCGGTATCTAATTTTACAATAGACCTTGAATTCAATAAATAGATGGCATTATCTTGTACTATAAATCTGCTTCCGCAATATTGTTTCAGCCAAACAACATTTCCGGAATAATCGGTTTTCACAAGACCGGAATAGCCATTAAAATAGATATTGTCTTCTGTAAACTGAACCATATCGGACGAGTACCCTCTTAAAACAAACGAAGGAGGAGTTTGTGCCTTCAAAGCACCAATCAGGAAAAGAAATAAAAATGTGGTGAAAAAATATTTCATTCCAGAATATTTATGTGAAGTTTAGAAAAATATGAATCTACGGAATGTATTTGTGACTAGCCATGACTTAACATAGGTAAACAGGATACAAACTGTGGTGAATTGTAAAATATCCTAACGAATATCTGAAATTACACTACCCAAAAACACAGATAATGAAAAAGGACCCGAATATGGGTCCTATAAATTGTTTATTAGATTTTAAAATTGAATGATGGGCTCATCGTTTCAATTCAGTTTCCTCAAAGCCGCCCTCAGATCCACCTTCTCGTTGAGAATTTTTTCGACCTGTTCAATCGGAATGCGTTCCTGTTGCATGGTGTCGCGATAACGAATGGTGACGGCATTGTCGACCAGGGTTTCGTGATCGACAGTAATACAGAATGGTGTACCAATTGCATCCTGGCGACGGTAACGTTTACCGATATTGTCTTTCTCCTCGTAGAAACAATTGTGATCGTATTTGATGCGATCCATGATCTCACGGGCTTTTTCAGGCAATCCATCTTTTTTCACCAATGGCATCACCGCGCATTTTACAGGAGCCAGGAAAGGCGGGATGCGCAATACAACACGTTCAGAGCCGTCTTCCAGTTTTTCTTCCGCGTAACTTTGTGAAAGAATAGCGAGAAACATCCTGTCGAGTCCGATAGATGTTTCAACGACATAAGGAACATAACTTTGATTGAGCTCCGGATCAAAATACTGAAGTTTCTTTCCGGAGAATTTCTCATGATTGCCCAAATCGAAATCCGTTCTGGAATGAATTCCTTCCAGTTCTTTGAATCCAAAAGGAAATTCAAATTCGATATCACAGGCAGCATTCGCGTAGTGTGCCAATTTCAGATGATCATGGAAACGTTGTTTGCCTTCCGGAAATCCGAGTGAACGATGCCATTTCATTCGTGTTTCTTTCCAGTAGTTATACCATTCCATTTCCGTTCCCGGTTTGATGAAAAACTGCATTTCCATCTGTTCAAATTCCCGCATGCGGAAAATAAACTGGCGTGCGACAATTTCATTACGGAATGCTTTACCGGTTTGCGCGATGCCGAATGGAATCTTCATTCTACCGGTTTTCTGAACATTCAGAAAATTGACAAATATTCCTAGTGCTGTTTCCGGGCGGAGGTAAATTGTAGACGCTTCTTCGCTCACTGAACCAATCTGTGTAGAGAACATCAGGTTGAACTGACGAACTTCCGTCCAGTTACGGGTTCCGGAAATCGGGCAAACTATTTCAAGGTCGATGATAATTTGTCTTACTTCTTCGAGATCATTTGCTTCCAGAGCCGCTTTGAAACGCGTATTGATCGCGTCAATCTTTGCTGGTTCTCCAGCACCCTCTCATTGGTGGCACGGAATTGAGCTTCATCGAAAGCATCTCCGAAACGGGTACGCGCCTTTTCCACTTCCTTGATGATCTTTCCGTCAATCTTTGCAACATGATCTTCAATCAGAACATCCGCACGATAGCGTTTCTTGGAGTCTTTGTTATCGACCAGAGGATCGTTGAAAGCGTCGACGTGTCCGGATGCTTTCCAGGTAGTTGGATGCATGAATATCGCGGCATCGATGCCGACAATATTCTCATTCATCTGAACCATGGCCTTCCACCAGAATTCACGGATGTTTTTCTTCAACTCCGCTCCGTTCTGGCCATAATCATAAACGGCGCTCAGTCCGTCGTAAATTTCGCTTGATTGAAAAATAAACCCATACTCTTTCGCATGGGAAATGATGTTTTTAAATAAGTCTTCGCTGGTAGTGCTTGCCATGGGGGCGAAAATAGTAATTTCTTGGTTATGGGGCGAGGGACGGGGGCGAGGGACGAGGGCGAGGACGGGGGACGATTGGGCTTCGAAGTTCGAGGTTCAATGTTCAGAGATCAAGCTTTGCCCAACTCATAATTCATAATTCACAATTCATAATTCATAACACATTTTCCTCCCTTGTCCCCCGCCCCACGTCCCTACTAATTACTTACTTTAGCACGCTCAAATTTCCTAGACACATGCTCGCAATCGGCAATACCTTAATTTCTGAAGAACTACTTGAAAAGCACTTTGTTTGTGACCTGAATGCCTGTAAGGGAGCGTGTTGCGTAAAAGGTGATTATGGTGCACCATTGGAAGATGATGAACTGGAAGAACTTGACAAAGTCTATGATATAGTAAAGCCCTACTTGCCGGAGACCGGAATCGCGGCCATTGAGAAGCAAGGCAGATATCTTTTGTATGATAAAAAAGAGTGGGTGACACCTCTGGTGAAAGGTAAAGAATGTGCTTATACCGTCTTTGAAGATGGAATTGCAAAATGCGGAATTGAGAAAGCATTTTATGATGGAAAGATCAAATGGAAAAAGCCCATCTCCTGTCATCTCTACCCTATTCGTATCACAAAGAATAAAAAGACGGGTATTGAAGCATTGAATTATGATCGCTGGAGTATTTGCAAAGCAGCGTGTAAACTGGGCGATAACCTGAAAGTTCCTGTCTTCAAATTTTTAAAAGAATCACTGACACGCAGGTATGGAAAGAAATGGTATGCGGAGCTGGAGTTTGCGGCGAAGGAGTGGGAAGCGAGCAGGAAGTAGTGGTTGGTGCTTGGTGGTTAGTGATTGGTGGTTAGTGATTGGTGGTTAGTGCTTAGTGGTTAGTGCTTAGTGGTTACTGGATAGCTTTTTGTTGGAGAATTTTATTGAATGTTTCAACGGTTTTTTGGGGATATGCATACCGTTTGGGAAATGGACGATTTTCGGTTGGGTGTTAATTTTCTTGTTTTTTTTATAAATATCTATTTTTCAGGCTATTATAACAATGTTCTGATTCGCAGTTGATTAGGGGCTTATCAACAATTTCAGAGGGTTTTCAGCATGTGTTTTCATACATTTTGATTGCAAGGCGAACAAGAAACAGACATGAATCGGCGTTAAATTCTTGGAGTCGGTATGCATGTATTCCATCATCACTTGATTTTCAAGTCAAAAAAAATTTCAAGTCAAAATATGTTCATGCCGAATATCGCGCCACATCGATTTTGCAAGTTCTAGTTTTAAACAAAATTTGTTCAAAACCTCTGCAGCCCTTGACTGGCAAGGCTTTCGACGTGCAAGTGTGTTTTTTAAACAAAGTCCGGTGTATAATTGTCGAAAAAAAAACAACTTGTCTATTGCACATCAATTAAGAAAAAAGAATTTTTGTTCAGCACTAAGGAAGAGTACGAACCTTAGAATTCAGCAAGCATTTAAGGAATCAGAGCAATGATTCTCTTCAATCCGGTCAATTCACATTTTGGCTTTTTGGAGAGACAGGGAATCGTCACCTCTATCCAAAACGAAAAAATTTTAAAATAAGTCCTTTTTAGCACGAAATGAAGAAAGAAATCCTTTTAGAAGAGAACAAAGACAGGTTCGTCCTGTTTCCTATCAAATACCCAAAGATTTGGGAGATGTACAAAAAAGCGGAACAAAGCTTTTGGACAGCGGAAGAGATCGATCTTCATGCTGATCAGAAAGACTGGGACCGTTTGAATGACGGAGAGCGTCATTTTATCAAACACGTGCTTGCTTTCTTTGCTGCCAGCGATGGCATCGTGAATGAAAACCTGGCGGTTAACTTCATGAAAGAAGTACAGCTTCCGGAAGCCCGTTGTTTCTATGGTTTTCAGATCATGATGGAAAACATCCACAGTGAGATGTATTCATTGCTGATCGATACCTATATCAAAGACAACGTTGAAAAGAACCGTCTCCTGCAGGCGATTGATACTATTCCTTGCGTAACCAAGAAAGCCGAATGGGCTTTGCGTTGGATCGGCAACGGTTCCTTCGCGGAACGTCTTATCGCTTTCGCGGCGGTGGAAGGTATTTTCTTCTCCGGTTCTTTCTGCTCGATCTTCTGGTTGAAGAAACGCGGACTGATGCCAGGACTAAGCACCAGCAATGAATTTATTTCACGTGATGAAGGCATGCATTGCGATTTCGCCTGCCTGCTTTACGATATGCTCGAAAATAAACTGAGCAAAGAACACGTTACAAGTATCATTACCGACGCAGTAGCTCTGGAACATGAATTCGTGACAGACGCATTACCGGTTTCTTTGATCGGGATGAACGCGAAGATGATGTGTCAGTACATTGAGTTTGTCGCTGATCGTTTGCTCGTTTCTCTCGGTTGCAGCAAAGTATACAACAGCACAAATCCTTTCGACTTCATGGAAATGATTTCGCTGCAAGGCAAAACCAATTTCTTTGAAAAACGCGTGAGCGAGTATAAGAAGGCTTCTGTAGGTACGCAGAAAGAAGAAAATGTATTCAAATTAGACGAAGACTTTTAGAATTGATGATTTTGGATTTCTGATTGTAGATTGATTTAATAATTGATGATTATGGATTTCTGATTGTAGATTGATTTAATAATTGAGGGATTATTAAAGAGTCTTATTTACAAAAAAGAAAACCAGTGATCAAATAAAATGTAGGAAGGAAGAAATGGTAAACCATGAATCCTTCGGAATTAAAAATCAGAATTAAAAAGTTCACCCTCGAATGTGTTGCGATTGTTGAAAGCTTGCCCCCAAGTAAATTCAACAATGTAATCAGTAACCAGATAATTCGTTCTGCTTGTTCTGTAGGTGCAAATTATCGCGCAGCTTGTCGCTCAAGATCAAAAGCTGAGTTTATTGCCAAAATAGGAATTGTAATCGAGGAAGCAGACGAATCAGAATACTGGCTTGAAATGATCGAAGAGTCACTTAAAAAGTCTACGGATCAAACCACGAAATTAAAGAATGAAGCTTCTCAGTTAGTTGCAATCTTCACCGCTTCAGTTAAAACGGCAAAAGCATCATTACAAAGTAAAAATCAAAAATCTACAATCTAGAATCTACAATATTTTCAAGAACAATAAATAAAACCACCCACCACACATGTTCGTAATGAAACGCGACGGCCGGAAGGAAGCCGTTAAATTTGACAAAGTAACAGCACGTATCCAGAAACTGGCTTATGGCTTATCAGAACACGTAGACACGTTTTCTGTGGCTCAGAAAGTCATCGAAGGAATCTATGACGGAGTAACAACGACACAGCTGGACAACCTGGCTGCGGAAATTGCGGCTTCGATGACTGTTCGTCATCCCGACTACGCATTGCTTGCCGCACGTATCGCGGTAAGTAACCTGCACAAGAATACCAAGAAATCCTTCAGCGAAACCATGAAGGATCTCTATGAATATATCGACCCGCATACAGGAAAAAAAGCTCCTTTGGTAGCTGATGATGTTTTTGAAATCATCTGGAACAACCGCGATCTGCTGGATTCTACCATTATTTACGACCGTGATTTCGGTTACGATTACTTTGGTTTCAAAACACTGGAGAAATCTTACCTCCTGAAACTTTATGGTAAAGTGGCGGAACGTCCGCAACACATGATCATGCGTGTGGCTGTAGGTATTCATAAAAATGACCTGGAGTCTGTAGTGGAAACATACAACCTGATGAGTGAACGCTGGTTCACCCATGCCACTCCTACCCTTTTCAATGCCGGAACACCAAAACCACAGTTGAGCTCCTGCTTCCTTTTACAAATGGAAGACGACAGTATCGACGGTATCTACAATACCCTTAAAAACTGCGCGAAAATTTCTCAGTCTGCCGGTGGTATCGGTCTGAGCATGCACAACATCCGCGCAACCGGTTCCTATATCCGTGGTACCAACGGTACATCCAACGGTATCGTCCCTATGCTGCGTGTATTCAACGATACAGCACGTTACGTTGACCAGGGTGGTGGTAAACGCAAAGGTTCTTTCGCCATTTATCTCGAACCGTGGCATGCCGATATTTTTGATTTTCTTGAATTGAAGAAAAATCACGGTAAAGAAGAACTCCGCGCACGCGATCTGTTCTACGCGCTTTGGATTTCCGACCTCTTCATGGAGCGTGTGGAAGCGAACGGCGAATGGAGTTTGTTCTGTCCGAATGAAGCTCCGGGACTCGACGAATGTTATGGAGAAAAATTCCGTGAACTCTACACCCGTTACGAAAACGAAGGACGTGCACGCAGAACCGTTCCTGCACAGGAACTCTGGTTTGCCATCCTTGAATCGCAAATCGAAACAGGAACACCATACATGCTTTACAAAGACGCATGTAATGAAAAGAGCAACCAGAAAAACCTGGGAACGATCAAGAGTTCCAATTTGTGTACTGAAATTCTTGAATACACTTCACCTGACGAAATCGCGGTTTGCAACCTTGCTTCTATCGCTCTGCCTCGTTTTGTGATCAATGGAAAATTTGACCATCAGCGTTTATTCGAGATCACGTATGTGATCACCAAAAACCTGAACAAGGTTATTGATATCAATTATTATCCTGTTGAAGCTGCCCGTCGCAGCAACATGCGTCATCGTCCGATCGGTATCGGTGTGCAGGGACTCGCGGATGCGTTCATCCTTTTGCGTATGCCATTCGACAGCGACGGCGCGCGTGAACTCAACAAAGAGATCCACGAAACCATTTACTACGCGGCCATGACTGCTTCGAAAGATCTTTCGAAAAAAGATGGTCCGTATGAGACGTACGAAGGTTCTCCTGTTTCCCAGGGAATTTTCCAGTACGACATGTGGAACGTTACACCTTCTCCACGTTGGGAATGGGATGTATTGAAAGAGGAAGTGAAAAAATACGGCGTACGCAATTCACTGTTGCTTGCTCCGATGCCAACAGCAAGTACATCACAGATTCTTGGCAACAATGAATGTTTCGAACCATATACATCAAACATTTATTCACGACGTGTACTGAGCGGAGAATTCCCGATCGTCAACAAACATTTGCTGAAAGACCTTGTGAAGCTGAATCTCTGGAACGAGAACATGAAAAACAAGATCATCGCCGCGAATGGTTCCATTCAGAACATCCCGGAAATTCCGGAAGAGTTGAAAGAGATTTACCGTACAGTTTGGGAAATCAAACAACGTTCTCTCATTGATATGGCTGCTGATCGCGGTGCTTACATCTGTCAGAGTCAGTCATTGAACCTGTTCATCCAGGATGCAAATTTCGCGAAGCTCACATCCATGCATTTCTATGCCTGGAAAAAAGGACTGAAAACAGGAATGTATTATCTCCGTTCCAAGTCTGCAGCTGATGCGATTAAATTTACTGTAGACCAAAGCTTCCTGAAACAAAATCAGGACGCTGTGGATGCTGCGAATGTATTAAACGTAAGTAAAGAAGAAGCCTTCGAACAAATGGCCTGCAGTCTGGATAATCCGGAAGCCTGCGAAGCCTGCGGTAGCTGATAAAATTAACGCTTGCTATAGTATAGCCCTTCCGGATGATGACTGCCGGGAGGGTTTTTTTATGTTTCAAACTTTGCACCCTTTGCCCCGATGGAAAGAAAATATTTCGCGCAAATTTTTTGGAACGAACTGCTCTCTCTTCTTACTCCCGCCCTGCCCGTGCTCCGCTCGTTCCTCGCTTTGGGGTTAGGTTGCTGAGTGATTTACATATCAAATAAGAAGGTATTAGGTATCAAGTATAATGTCTAAGGCAAAATTCATAAGGCAAAAAGTAAAAAAGAATACATTGTTTGGTCCTTGGGAGTTTATAAGTAAATCAGGTTTTTGATTAATTATTAGGAAGTCTGGTAAACTTTTCAAAATCCATTTTTCAAAAATCCCGGAGGGATGAAATTATTATAGAAAAGATCAAACTCCTTGAATCCCTAAGCCTGAAGGGCTGACATAATCCCAGTGAATGTTGCTTCACAATTAATTTGTATTATTTAAAGATTTTGAAAACTATTTTTTCAAATTAATTGAAATAATGAATTATTTTCATGATTTCAATTTAACATAAGCACCAAAAAATCTTTTATAATCATGATTTTGGCCAATGCTTTATTTTCAGTTGTGAATTCCGGAATTATTTTGTATACATTTGATAGTAGTTTATTTTTTCAATTTAAATTTTCTAAAAAATTAATTACCATGAAAAATAACTCCTACCTCACTATTTCATTTTTCACATCTTTTCTTTTCATTTTCATCTCTAATTTCTCTTTCGGAACTGATCTGGATGTGGTCCTCACAGTTGCTAAATTTCCCAGTGGAACCGACATCTCATGTCACGGAGCCCATGACGGATCAATGGAAGCTGTAATCGTGGGAGGAACTGCTCCTTATTCCTATCAGTGGACAAGTGGATCGTATACCGCATTCACAAAGACAATTTCAAATCTCGGTCCCGGAGAATATTTCTTTACTGTGATTGATGGGAATAATGATACTGTTACTAAAAGCGGCAAAATTTACAATGTTGATGCATTAACCACAAATCCTGAACTATCAGTTTATCAGGGTGGATACAATATTTCTTATCAGGGAGGAGATGATGGATCAATTCATACAAATACTTCCGGAGGTACACCGCCATATTCATTTCTTTGGAACAACAATCTTCAGGAGGAAAATATAGAGCAACTAACTGCGGGAACATATTCTGTTACTATTACTGACGATAATCAATGTGTGCTTACCATGTCAGTTACCCTTACACAGCCTACTCCTTTACATGTAGTAAGTATAACCAGTCCTTTGTACCATGGTTATAATATTAAATGCAATGGCGGGGAGACTGGAAGCATCAATTTAACGGTAAATGGAGGAGTTCCGCCGTATACGTATTACTGGAACTCAGGTGATACAACAAAGGATCTGGATACATTGAAGGTAGGAACTTTTACCGTTCAGATAACAGATGCCAATAACGCTCACATTAGCCGTTCAATTACTTTGACCCAACCACCTTCTCTCGAATATGATTTGGCGGCTACGGTTTACAGCAATGGAAAAAACACAAGTTGTTTCAATTGCTCGGATGGATATATTACCAGCAATGCCAATGGCGGGGTGAGCCCATATACTTATGTGTGGAATACCGGACAAACAACTGCCAACCTTTCCGGTGTCATAGCACGAAATTATTCTCTTGTTGTTACGGATGTCAATGGTTGTTCAAAAACAAAGGAAATTAGTCTGTCACAACCTGACAGAGAAGACTGGACGGTCCAGGGAAATAGTTTGACAAATGCCGACTCTAACTATATCGGGACAAATGACAATAAGGATTTTAGAATCCGTACCAACAATACAGAGCGTATCCGGATTCACAATTCCGGTACAATTGAATTTAAAAGTGCGCTGAAAATAGACACAATTTCAACGGATAGCCTGAGATCGGTGTTTGTGGATGGACAGGGATTTTTAAAGATTGGCTCTCACGGAACTAACCAACAACCCTGTATTACCCCCACCAACAGATGGGTTACTGATCATTGCAATCACTCCAACGACATTTACAACCTTCCTCCTTCCGGAAATGTCGGAATTGGAACATCACAAATTCCTGCCGGATTCAAACTTGCGGTGAACGGAAAAATCATCTGCGAAGAAGTAAAAGTAAAACTCTATTCAACCTGGCCCGACTTTGTTTTTAAACCCGACTACAAGCTGATGCCTTTGCATGAACTGAAGAAATTTATAAACCAAAACAAACATTTACCGGAAATTCCTTCCGCAGCTGAAGTTGAGGAATCCGGTAACAATCTGGGTGCGATGGTAACAATACTGCTTCAGAAAGTAGAAGAACAGACCCTTTACACAATTCAGCAAAACGAAAGAATTGAAAAACTGGAAGCAGAAAACGCTAAACTGAACAATCGGTTAAATGCTCTTTCAGTTAAAGTGAAAAAGTAAAATTTTCTCCCAATAAACTTATTTCGTCATGAAAAGATCTCTTTGTTTTCTGGCAGTAATTTATTACCTTGGATTTTGTTTGTGCCTAAATCAGGCAATTGCTCAAATGCCAGGAGCTCCGGTAATTGACACTCCTTTAACGACGTCAAAAACTTATTTTTACAATGGGGAAATTATAGTTCCGTATTCAAATGGTCATGTAAGTGTATCAAATAATGCAGCGGTGAATATATTTTCGACAACGGAAGTTTCCCTACTTCCGGGATTTACAGCATCGGTTGATTCCGGGTGCACTGAATTTGTTGCAGGGATTCAACCATGTCCTGAAATAGTTTTAGGTAAAATAGTAAATAATGTTACCTGCAATATGGGACATGATGGGGAAATTTCTGTATTTCCTACGGGTGGAATTTCACCTTACAATTTTAATTGGGGAATAAATCATTATGGGACTTCAATAATTACTTCTTTAGAAGAAGGAACATATCCCCTATTGGTGACAGATGGTTCGGGTTGTTCAGTTCGTGATACTTTTAGGATATTTGAACCTACTGCTTTGGAAGTAACTGTTCACGTCACAGAATCAGACTGTCATTATTCAAACGGAACCGCGAAATTGATTCCAACCGGTGGAAATGGAATGTATACCTATTTATGGCAAAGAAACAATGAAGTTGTGGACTCACTTTCAGATCTTAGATCTGGTGTATATACTGTATTCGTAAAAGATTCACTTGGCTGCTCAAAAGTTGTTACAGTTTCAATATCAGATTCTGATGGACCTGCGGCAACCTATTCTGTTACAAAAAATATTAGGTGCAATGGACAGGCAAATGGACAAGTTCAAATTCTAACTCCTGACTTAGATTATGATCCTGTTCCTTACTGGCCCTGCGGAGGAATTCCTGACAGGTTGGGTGCAGGTAATTATCCCGTCATGGTTCAGGATTCAAATGATTGTGCCACCATCGTTGACGTCGAAATCACAGAACCGCTACCAATTGAGTTGGAAGAGATTTACACATTACCTTCTTGTGACTCAGGTAATGGGTCTATACTTGTTAATGCCTCTGGAGGTAGTGGTCGAATCATTTATTCGTGGTTAACCGGGGATAATGATTCTTTGTTAAATGATGTTGCTTCCGGACAGTATACTGTTATGGTGATGGATACTGACAGTTGCACACTTTCCAAAACATTCTTTTTAAATAATTTGGATGGTCCTGAAATTTCTGCCACAATTACGAATGCAACTTGCTCTGGTGAAAAAGATGGTTCAGTTTTATTAAGTACCACAGATTCAAGAGCTCCAATAACATATTCATGGACTGATGATGTTGGTCTGAATTCAACGGCAAATAATTTAGGAATGGGTCATTATTCGGTGATTGTGACTAATTCAGATAATTGTAAATTATTCTATGAATTTGAAATTACAGAACCTGATCCAATATTAATTTTTGCACGCAAAACACCGGTCGATTCTTCAAACAAAGGATCACTTAAAGCAATAGTAGAAGGTGGAATACCACCCTATAATTTCTATTGGTCTAATGGAATGCTTGGAGAAGAGATTAAGGATATAGATGCAGGTAATTATAACTTACGAGTGACGGATGCCATTGGTTGTTCAGCAACTCAGGATATAGACCTTGAACTGTTTAACCCAATGCCGTCAACTTGTAGTGATAATACACCTTTTGATTATTCAAATATCCAACAGACATGTTCGTGTACAACAATTGTTCAAGGAACAGACTATCTCGACTTACATGCTCACTTTGGTGCAATTGCCAATGATAGAATTTCAGACGAACAATCATTTGAATGGGCAAATGACTACATTCAAACTCATTATGGCGGCACTTCAAACCCTGTTACATTATTTATTCCAAGAGGAACTTATTTAGTAGGAAGACAAAATCCTACAATTGGGAGATTTTTAAAGGGTCACAATGTTTTATGTTTTGAAGGATGTTCCAATTTGTCAATTGAAGGAGAAATGAATCCTGATGGCTCTCCTGCGACTATTATTCAATTCGATGATTGCATGAAATATGGAGCGTTTGATCCAACCCCGGGAAGTACATATGGATATCGGTATATTCATAGTTCATATTGCTGCTTATATGGAGTAGATCCAAACTGTGTTGTCGTTCCAGACCCTACTCATCCCGGTACCAACCTTCAAGATTGCTCTCACAATCCGGATCCAGATTGTGGGTGCTACACAGCATTTGGTAATGTTAACGATTATAATCACATGGCAAGTATTGGCATTTGTGTTACATTCACAAATTGCAGATCTTCTACAATTAAAAATCTGGAAATAAATGGAAATGTAGATAACTACGCCGTTGGTGGATATTTTGCTGCTGATATGGCTGGAATAAATGCGGAAAGTACGGGAATACTAATTGATGGTGGATCCAATAATGTCGTGGAGAATTGTAATGTGCATCATTTCGGCCAGGATGGAATTGCTATAATCCAAAGAGCCACTAATAATACTTCATTAAATTTATCTGTTAGAGATTCAAAATTCGAATGGAACTGTAGAAATGGAGCGTCCTGGGATGGAGGAAGAGGATTGACTATGATTAATTGCGATTTTAATTACAATGGATTTGGTCCTTGGGGAGGAACTGCTCCAAGAAGTGGAATGGATGCGGAATATGAATCGGCGAATAGTATTGGAAGCATTTTGGGATATGGCCAATTTTCAAACTGCAGATTTATTGAAAATAGAGCAGACGGATTTGTTGCAGATAAAGGAGGAACTTCTGATGAACCATTTGAACATGATTTGGAATTCTACAATTGCACATTTGTGAGTGGGGCCTTTGTCGATGGAAATGGAAATTACATTTCCGGACAATCCGTTCGTCCGGATTCCAGATCAATGTTATTTAAATGTTGTGACTTTTATGGCTGGATAAATGAGATATATAATGATAGAAGTGTAAAGGCTTACAATAACAAAGGACCTGGAACCAAATTTTTTCAATGCACTTTTAATGAATCTTATACAGAGCCCAATGGTATAACCTATTCACATTCTAAGAACGGCGGAATTTGTGGCGGTTATGAACCAATGAATCCATTAATTGATATTTTGGAAAGAAAAAGAATTCTCTGGGATGGATGTACTTTTAATTCTAACCATTTTAGTAAGTGGATTCGAACAGAATTTTTAGTGGATGCAACAAATACTTCCTCGATAGCAAGAAGATATAATCGATTTAACATTATTCGAAACTGCCAATTTTATAAATATGGACCAGAAGTCTATGGAGGCAATTCTGATTATAATTGGTTGGGGCTACTTGATGGAGCAAATGTGATTAATATGCAGACCTTTTTACCTAGTCGATTAACTTCTTGTAACTGCAATCAAAGTTATTTAGTGAATTGCTATTATTTATTAATAAGAGATTATTGCTATGATCAAACAAGATTGAACATTATTGGCTATCCTGCATTCCCCTATACCATTCCAATGTTATATCAAAGAGTGGGTGGTGGAAGTTTGTGTCCGCCAACACCTCTTTCTTGTGCAAACTCTGGAGTACTTCCTCTTGAAACCGCACCTTTAGGTGACGGAAATGACCTTACATTATTTCCTTGTTACGATCAATTTCCTGGAATTAATTCTCCAATAATTTGGAATATTTATGGACCATGCGACCCCCCTAATTGCACTATAACAACTGCTCAGAGCAACTGCCCTCAACCGCCAATACCTTTAAGAACTTACATTGCAAGTAGCAGCAAAAATAATGATTTTAAAATAACCCCTAATCCTGTGACTTCTATGATGACTATACAAAATGTGCAAGCAGGAGATATCATTTCAATTTATGATCTCTATAGCAATTGTTTAATGCGATATGCGGCTACTTCTGAGCAAAATATTATTGATTTATCCAAATTGCCAACCGGTATTTATTTCATTCAATTAAATTTTGAAACAGTTCAGAAATTTGCAAAGCTATAACTGAATGCTGGAAAGCAAGATAAATTCTGTAATCTATTAGACTTAACCATACCGCTATAAAATGAAATACAAACTTTTAATTTTAACTTATTTTATTTTTTATAGTGTAAATGGGTTGTTTGGCCAGGTTCCAACATGGACATACGGTATTTCCTTTGGTGGAACAGACCTTGATTTATTACAGGATATGTGCATTGATCGGAGCAACAATATAATCATGGTTGGTCCATTTTACAGTACAGATCTTCAAATAGGCCCATTTACTTTGAGTTCAAATGGAATTGATGATATTTTTGTTTCTAAATTTGACAATTCCGGAAATGTAATTTGGGCAAAAAGTTTTGGTGGCAATGGTTATGATGCTGTGATGGCTGTTGCCAGTGACGACAGTGATAATATTTATATCACCGGGTCATTCGATAGTGATTCGATTCAATTTGATGGATCAGAATTATTTAAGACCGGAATAACAAATATGTTTATTGTTAAACTTGATGAAAATGGAAACGTTTTATGGGCAAAACAATCTTATAATTCTATAACATGCGGAGCCATATGTTTAACTATTAATCACTCAGGGGATTTGTTCTTAACAGCCGAAGCTGGTGATTCATTGGTCCTTTTTGATCAGGATTCTATTCATATTACACAGGTTCCGGGAGGTGTAGTTTCACTTCTTTTTAAATTAAATAGAAATGGTAATATTATTTGGAGAAAGGTAATTAAAGGTCCGGGTCGAAATGATTGGCCTTTGATTTCAAGTGATGGGTTTGGCAATTCTTATTTATTTTTCCACTCTGGAACTCATTCCGTTACAATTGATACAACCCAGTTGATGAGTAATTCATATAGTAATGTTTATATCGTAAAATTTGATTCGATTGGAAATTTTGTTTTTGCTTCTTTAATTGCCGGATTTGGAGGACTTGGAGGGGTACAAAACAGGGAGATTATATCCGATTCGATCGGAAATTTTTATGTTGTTGGAAATTCGGAAGCTGATAGTTTAGATTTTGGACAATTTCTATTAACCAACGTTCATTCAAATGAAGATGCATTTGTGGCTAAATTCAATAACGTAGGTACTCCAATTTGGGCTAAGTATTTTGGTGGCAATAGTTCAGATTTTGGTTTGAATGTTGCAATTAATCCTGATGGAGGTCCTACAATGGTTGGAGCTTATTATAGTCACAGTATTGTGATTGATTCTGTATTATTAATCAATCATGGTAGCAGTTATACGGATATTTTTATGGCAAGATTTGATAGTACCGGTAACATTGTATATGCAATTGACTACGGCGGAGCCTTGCAAGATTACTCAAGTAGCTTAATAATTGATAATGACGGAATATATTATTTGGGTGCGCAAACTCACAGTGATACGATTGTTTTCAATAATTTGAGTTTGTTAAATAATACGGGCAGTTTTGATATATTACTCTTAAAGTCTGATTTTCCTTCTGGTATTGAATCAATAGAAGGGGAATTAAATGGAAAAATAACTTTATTTCCAAACCCAAGTAATGGTCAGTTTCAGTTAAATTGTAATCAATCTATTGAAAAAATAACTATATCAGATGTATTTGGCAGGATTGTTTTTACCAGTGAAGAAAAAGATAGCAGCCTTCACGGATATAGATTTGATTTGAAGAACCGAGGAATGTATATCATGACCGTTCAAATAAAGAATGAACAACTTTCTGGTAAAATAATCATTGAGTGATTTATAAGATTTGCTTTAACTCCCACCCGGAGATTTCTACTAGAAGGTTAAGTCTTTTTTTATGCAATTTTTTGGATCCCTGTTAAGCAAGACTTGTAGTAAAGAAATTGAACAATTTCCAGCTAGGCCAAGGTGTGCCCTGAATAATCTTTCCCGTAAGAAAGATAAGTGTTTTAACAAAGATGAAAGGGAGCAAGGGAATCTAATCTTGCTAGTTCCTTCATCATCGGCTTACAGGAGCAGGTAGCAAACCACCAGTAGGTGCATGAAGGGCAACCTTCCTGTATTGAGCGTACTGGAAAAAGTCTTCAAAAAAATCAGGTAAGTAATAGCATAGATGAATGCAAATGAACCACTGTTGACTCATACTGGGCCAAATCGTTAACGAAGGCCGGTGCGCCGTCGGACTTAATCCTTTACGATGCAAATAGTATTAGAAATATAACATTTATTAGATCCTTTTACAAGATAAAAAAAATGAAAACACCAATCCACCTCACAGTGGCAAATTAGCGATCGTGGAATGACCAACCATCAGCAATCTAACCCTGGGCAAAGCGAGGAACGAGCGGAGCACAGGAAGGGCGGGATTGAGGAGAACAAAAGGATCGTTCCAAAATTTCTCCTCATTAAGATTAAGTGGACCAAAGATTTTATATCTTTCTGATACCTAAGCTCCTTCAACATGAAAAATGGTATCCTTACTTTTCTTTCCTGTATACTTTTATTAATTAGTCAGCAGTCTCGCGCAAGTCATGCGATGGGCGCGGAAATAAATTATGAGTGTATTGGGAATAACCAGTACCGTATCACCATGTATTTTTACAGGGACTGTTTTGGAATTCCTGCTCCTGCTCAGATGTTGATTGATGTTACATCTTCTTGTTTTGCAGCAGACACTCTGATGCTTAATCCTGTCAGTCCGTTTCCCAATCAGATTTCTACTGTTTGTCCTACTGAATTAACAACCTGTAATGGCGGAGCCTACACAGGTATTGAGAGGTGGGAATATCAGGGAATTGTTACGCTCCCCGGAGAGTGTGCTGATTTCACTTTCGCTCATGCGGAGATTGCCAGAAACGCGGCGATCACCACGATAACGGGCTCCGGCAGCGACAATCAATATGTCTATTCATTGCTCAACAACACCAATGGCCTTTGCAACAACTCTCCATTTTTTGGAAGTCCTCCTGTGCCGTTTGCCTGTGTTGGTCAATCCTTTTGTTATACCAATTCAGCTTATGATGTTGAAGGTGATTCGCTGGTGTATTCACTCATCACACCTCTGACCGGACCCGGACAAACGGTGACTTATCTGTCGGGTTATACTGCTACTCAACCTTTATTATCAAGTCCTCCGGTGACCTTCAATTCCAGTACCGGAGTTATATGTATGTTTCCTACACAATCGGATGTAACGGTTTTTGCAATTCTTGTAAGCGAATACAGAAACGGGGTGCTGATTGGAGAAACAGAAAGAGATGTACAGTTAACCATCAACAATTGTAACAATTCGGTACCTCTGATTACCGGTGTCAACGGAACACCTGGATCAAATATAATCGCTTGTCCTAACATTACAGTTGGTTTTTATATGTACACGATGGATAACGATGCTGCTGATTTAACCGTATTGTCATGGGATGGCGGCATCCCTTCAGCGAATTTTAATGTGTTCGGTAATCATCGCGATTCCGCACAATTCATCTGGACTCCATCTTCACTTGATGTGGGAACAGTTCCGCATTGTTTCAGTGCAAGTGTAATTGACGATCATTGTCCATACTTTGGTACAAGTTCCAGAACTTTCTGCATCACTGTTCTGCCTTCTACTGATCCGTTTTGTCTTTCCCTGGGAATGAATTCCATTGAAAACCTGCAACAGTTGGTCATTTATCCAAATCCTGCAAGCGATAATATTCAAATCAAAGCTACTCATCCCGGTGAGTTAAAAATAATTGATGAAGCAGGGAGAATTGTTTTTCTAAAAAATGTGACTTCAATACAAGAAACGAAAGTTGATATTTCTCAGTATGCAAAAGGAATTTACCAGGTGCTTGTAAATTCTCCTTTTCTCCGGAGTAAAGGAAGATTTATTGTCCAATAAACCTTTAATGTTGAACAACAAACCTTTTCACCAGAGCATTATTCCTGGTAAAGATTCTCATGAAATAAATTCCATTTCGTAAACTTTTCGTGCTCACCATCTGAAAGTCATGATAGATTGATAGTTCCAATTCTCCCATAGCATTAAAAATTTCAAGACGTTCAATACCATCCGGATAGGAAATATTTATCACCTGTTCGCATGGGTTCGGGAAGAGTTCGAAATTATTTTCCTGTATTGAGGCATTCGGGATATCTGTTGTGATACTATCACAAATGGAAAAATCAACCGGACCAAGATTGTAATTAGGATTGTTGGGTAATCCCCAGTAGCATCGATTTCCTCCCAGATAAAAATCGAAAGGATGAAAATCACATGCCAATCCCAGGCTATCCGGCTGCCTGATCACACTTAAGTTTTCATTGTAAATGTTGCGAATACTATCAGGATATGGAAAACCCGATGTATACAATGTTGCCCAATAAATTTTATCATCCGGACCAAGTTTCAATAATCCACCACTTGCGGGTACCTGCTGACAATAAATGATTTGCTCACTTGTACGTATATTAGATGCAGTCAGATCGTATTGATACAAGCGCAAGGAATCTCCAAAGATGTTATCGGTGCTTGAAACGTACAATACATTACCATTGGGAGAAAACTCACATCCGGAAAAAGGTGGATGTGTAACACTTTCTGGTAAAATATTAATGGGATTCGATATCAAACCAGTACATCTATCAAAAGATAAAACTTCTAGGAGCCCGCCATAATTAGAAACCGCCAACTTATCACCTTTCTTTGATGGATTCAAACAAAATGTATCGTATGTAGAATTAGAACCAATGGAAGTTACAAATGGTCCGCTAATTCCGGAAGGTGTAATTAGAAGTATATAAAAAGCATTTCCACCATGCCAATTATGGACGAAATACCACCAGTCTCGACCATTCGCATGTCGAATTGCACAAGATGCATCAGCAATATCATTATCCGGAAGATTTATCCGAATGTTCTTTGCCAAAACCCGACCTGTCCCATTTAAATAATTAGGTTCGATTATTGAATAAAATAAACCATCTCCTAAGGTTACGCTTACTTGGAATAAAAAATACAAACTATCATTTCCCGGCATAGGAAGAATTACCATTTCTCTAAACCACGAATTTCCTATGAGTGAATCACCATTGATCATTACTTGGTTATATTTATTCCAAACAACTCCATACTTTGGACCTTGCACTGATGAATATGCTGTATTTGCATAAAACAATAAATTTCCAACAGTATCGCTAATGGAACAACAAGATCCTCGTGAAACAGTAGATGTGGTATAAGTTTGAGGTGAGGCTAAATTAATAAAGGAAATGCCAGCACTGTCCCCAAAACACCAATTCACTCCTTGTTTTTGAGCATGTGAAAGTTCACAAAATAAGAGAAACAATATCCAAAGATTCTTTTTCATTTTTAACAAAGGTAGATTCAAAGGTGATGTATAATTCAACCTAAAATTAGTATAATGTTGAATTAGACACCTTAATTTACCAAATATATTTTTATTAAAAAAGGAATAACCGGAGAGCATGCTTTGAAGTTGTGCAAACTTTCTGCTAATAAATTGCATTAATTGGTGAAACAATTTGTCCAATTGCATTAGAGAACACATTGGAGTTTATGATTTTTGTCAGATACCTCAATAATTTTAGAGCATTCAATTCTCAATACGGTTTTCAGGAATTAGTTTTGTGCTAAATATCTTCCACAATGAAATACGTCCTTGGACTCCTATTCGCCCTCACACTTACCTCTGCTCATTCTCAATCTGTCCGTGATCAGTACGACACAGTTTATACCGCGGGAATCAGTGCACGCACATTGCCGGGATATTCATGGTACCAGACGTTTACAGCAGGATTGAGTGGTAACCTCGACAGAGTTGACCTTGGGTTTTTCAATTTTATTTCCGGATTGGGAACTCTTGAAATTATTGAAGGTGCCGGAATAGGCGGAAATGTTTTGTATTCAAGTCCGGTTAACGTCTCTTGCCCTTCCGGAAATTGTCTGCTGCCATTTGTAGTGAATTGTAATGTGACAAGCGGATCTGTTTATACCATCTTTTTTGTTCCGGGAAATGGAATTCCTGATCCTTACGGAGTACAGGCTGATGCCGGTAATACATATATGGGCGGCGATATGTATCTGATCGATCCAAGCGGAACGTACCCATTCAATATGGATTTGATTTTCGCGACTTATGTGAAAGCGAAAGAAACAGGTTTGGAAGAAGCATTGGTTCGCCCGGGCGACTATTACACCATTGTGAATTCATCCGTGATTCTGGCTGAAAATTGTAAGGGAAAGTTGTATTCTATGGAAGGCAAAAAGATGAATCCCGAAAACTTATCTTCCGGCCTGTATTTTCTCCGGGTTTCGAGCTCCGACAAGTACTATTCCTTTAAGATTTTCATTCAACGATAATGGAAAGGACGAAAAACATTCGTTTTCTTTGAAATTTCCCAATTGAGAATCAGGCAGGACATTAATGAGCATACATGAAAACCCTTCTTTTCTACAAATTAAATACAGATTTCAGGTCTATACTTGCAACGATTCAAGACCGGGGAAATCCATGCTTTTATTGCTTACATATTTGCTCATGAAAAAGATAAAGAAGGCTTTTGTGCTTGTCTTGTTTTTCTGCCTGGCAATTCCCGTTAACCGCGCTCAGAATATTTATATTAATTTTAAAGATGGGAGTCATGTTCAATATGCTCTGACGGATATCCGAAGTATCCTTGTTTCAGGCGATACAATGAGGTTGAACAAAACAGATGGTACCACACTTGCCTGGCCGGAATCGAATATTGGAAATTACAATTACAAAGGGATTTTGTATGGAATTTCTGAATTGGAAATATTGAAGGATGCCACCGTTTATCCCAATCCCGGCAAAGGGCCTTTTACTATTCAATATCAATTGCTGAAAAATAGTAAAGTGATTGTTGACATTATGGACATACACGGGAAGAAGGTTCGTCAATTGAAAGCGGAAAATCAATCAGTCGGAATCAACAATCTTGTATGGGACGGTTTGGACGCGAACAGGAATTTGGTGAGTGCCGGAATTTATCTTTGTAAAATCAGTACCGGAAATAATTTTATTTCGAAAAGGATTCTCGTCAATTAAATCAATATTATCAATCATCTTCAGATGAAAAATTTCATCCTGCCTTTTCTGCTTGCTTTTGTTGTGCAGGTATTCGGGCAATCCACGATGAACATCCACAAAACTGACGGTTCGGTTTTACAAATTCCAATTTCCGAAATTGACAGTGTTACGTACACAGTTGCGCCCGGGAGTCTGTTTACTCAAGGTGCCGGTGTCAGTGATCTTGAAGGACATTTTTACGCAAGCATTATCGTTGGCAACCAGGAGTGGATGGCAGAAAACCTGAATACTTCTCTTTATTCCAATGGCGATACCATTCCAAATATCAGCAACAACAACCAGTGGAGTGTGCTTACTACCGGAGCATGGTCTTATTACAACAACGATCCGCAATTTGAAAACCCTTATGGGAAACTTTACAACTGGTTCACAGTTGTGGATGCAAGAAATGTTTGTCCATCGGGATGGCACACACCCAGCGATAATGAATGGAATGTTCTGCTGAGCAATTTAGGCGGAGCAAGTGCAGCCGGTGGAAAAATGAAAGAGGCCGGTATCCTACACTGGACCGATCCCAATGTAAATGCCGATAACACCGGAGGCTTCACCGGTTTGCCGGGAGGTTATCGTCTGAACACAGGAACTTCAATGAACATGTTTGACTATGGTTACTGGTGGAGTTCGGTAGAATACAATCCGGGGACAGCCGCATATTATTGTTCGCTCTGGAATAACAATGGTCTGGCTCGGGTTGCTTTTAATTATGAAGCGTATGGGTTGTCGGTGAGGTGTGTGAAGGACTGATTTTTTTTTCGCGCTAAGGCGCAGCACAAAACCTCTGTGCGATACTCCGTGTTCCTCGGTGGTTAAAAAGAATCCCTTTTAATTGCTTACTGTCTTTTATCCAATGTAGAAATTTTAATCGTATGAGTTTTTTTTAACGCGGAGAGACTCAGAGTTCCGCACAGATTAGCAAGAGGATTAGCGAAAAAAAAATCTCGGCTTGGCAATTTATTTTCTAAAGTCAATTTTCTTGCGAATATATTTAGGACACCTCTATCAAATTGAATGGTTAGTTTTAGAAATTTTGACTTTAAATTCCAATTATTAAAAACAAATCATCGTCAAACAAACCCCGAAGCGAAGCGAGGGTAATGTTATTATACTGAGTAAAAGGGTGTCGACATATTTACCTGAAATGATATTACCAAATTAACTAAAAGATCTCTGCGAGATGACGATCGTAGGTTTAACGATTGTGTCGTCCTTTCCCGCCGAACATATTTGGTAAAACGAAACAAGGTTTGTTCGGCGGGAAAGGACGACACTCATCAGAACGAGCAGCTGTCATCTCGAAGAGATCCTTTAGGTCAATTGAAAATAAATTGGTTTATTATCCTAATGACATTAGCGGTGAGGTGCGAGCGTAAAACGGGTCGTGTGGAAATAAGAAGTTAAATACTATCATTCCAAATTTTTAAATTATTATTATAAAATATACCCAACAGGTGACGGTTAATTTTTTCTTCCCTCCCGGGAAACAGGCGCAATGATTTGGTTTCATTTTTTTTTATCTTGTGTAGACCATTGAACAACTTTACTCTTCATAACAATGAAAAAAATCTATCTTTTTCTTTTTACATTTTTCCCGCTGCTGACTTTTTCACAAATCCCCGACTGGCGGTTCGGATTTGAATACAATGAAACTGATCCGGGGCTGTGGGGGATCACTGAGCAGACACATGACAGCATACAACACAATCTTGGTGAGGTAACGAGAAATCAGTCTGTAAGAGGGGGAATAAATATTAATTCCATCGGTGGCGGCTGGGACGGGATGCAAAGCGGATCGGGAGCACCGATTAATTTTTCGAACACCGACAGCTGGGTACAGCGTCTTCAGCGAAATGGTTTTGAACTTGTCTGGAATCTGGAACCAAACGCGACATGGTCTTTCGTGAACAATCCGGATTGCATCATTCCTCCCGGTTTGCAGATTCCGGAATGCGCGCCTGATTCCAATCACTGGAACGACTGGTATCATTATGTTCGCAGTGTGGTTGAACGTTATGACGGTGATGGAGACAGTGATATGGTGGGACTCGTGAAACCTGTTCGCTATTACATCATGGAGCAGGAAATTTATTACAGCGGCGCGGCGAACGGCATCGCCGGAGATTCAGGAGAAGCGGCAGGTTATGGATATTGGGAAGACAATATTCAAAATCTCATTCGCCTCCACGAAGTGGCCTACCAGGCCATTCACGACGCGGATCCGAGCGGAAATACAAAACTCGTCGGCAGCGGCGCACTCTTATTTGATCTCTACGGAGATTTCCCGGATTACCCGAACACCAACGGTACAATTACTCAATCCCGGATTAACGGGAACAATCTGATGTCGGCATCCTATGCGCATGGATGGGACAGTCTGGCCCGCATGCTGACATTACTTGGTGTAGACACGCCACTGAAGAAATGCGACTACATCGGATGGCATCCTCACATCAACTGGAAATCTACGGATCAATGCATGAAGCTGATTAAACAGTATGCTCCCGGAAAACCGATTTTCATTGACGACATGTGGTCCAACATTCTCACGTCTATCTTTCCACACAATGGCTTTACGCAATTCATCGGAGGTGATTCACTGGAAGGAGATTTTCCAAACAGCACTGTCGCGAGTTACAATGCATTGTACAATGGACTGGAAAATCACGATAGTACCGTGATCAATTGGTACAATGCCAAAGGAGCCCGTGACGCGGTGAAATGTTTTGCTGTCGTTTTTGGAGAAGGCGCAGAACGCGCGGAGTTTTCGCTGAGCAACGATCCGAATCCACACAATCCTATCCTCTATCCATTCACTTATCCATACCGTTATACAGGCATGATGGGAAAAGTAAATGAAGGCTTTGCGCCCAAACCTGTTTTGTACACGATGCAACTGTTGGTAGACAAGATTCACGATTTCACGACGGTCAGTCGGGTGAATATCAGTGGCAATCCGTACACCAGAGTTTACAAATTTGATCGTCAGCGTGGGACATCCTGTTTCATTGCCTGGAGCGAAAGCAATCGGCATCCGATCGATCCTCATGTACCGAATGGAGAAACGGTAGCTATTCCTGTGATTTCCGATTCGCTGTTGAAAACAACGATTATCACCGGTGCAGGTATTACACATCCGGATAGTTCATTTGTATTTTCAGGTTCAGGATTTTATTCTGTTCAGCTGGGTTTCGAACCGATTATTTTGGAAGAGACAGAGAGCACAGTTGGCATTGCTGAAACAAAAACATCCGCATTAAAAATTTATCCTAACCCCGCGCAGAAGGAAATTCACATTGAGCTGAACAGCAACAAAATATTTGAAAACGCAAAGCTTAAAGTGTATGACTCCAATGCACGGTTAATTTATTCCATAGAAAAACAAAGTGGAAAAACAATCACCCTCCACATCGGAACCTGGGCTCGTGGTCAGTACAAGGTTGTGCTCGAAACGGAGAGCGGGGTAGTTTGTGAGGGAGTGGTGGTGCAGTGAATTCGTTGTTGGTTGTTGGTTGTTGGGACGGGGTGGCGCTTGAAAATTTATGTTCAATTTTCTTGGTATTAAGTATAAGGTATAAAGTATTAGGTATCGGGAACAAAGCACTAACCACTAACCACTAAGCACTAACCACTAAGCACTAAGCACTAAGCACTAAGCACTAAATTCAATCAACTCAAATCAAAAGCCGGAAGCGGGAACTCACTAAACGTGTCCCCAATTCTCCCCTGACTTTATTCTGTAAAGCTGCATTTCGCTGATGCCGAACTGGGAGGCGATGTCGCGCATGAGGGAGCGGCGGTTTTTGTCGAAGATCTTTTGTTTGATCAGCTTTACTTTGGTCGCGGTGAGTTTGTGGCCTTTCAGTCGGGTCTTGGCACGGTATGATTTCACCCTTGGACTGCCTTGCTGATGTGTTTCCATTTCCACTTTGCTAGCCCAACGAAGGTTGCTGACTTTATTGTTCAACTTATTGTAATCCAGGTGAATAACATAAGTCCGGGAGCTGCTTCCCTTTTTACTAAAGTACTCAGCGACAAGCTTATGGATATAAAACTGGTAGTCTTTCTGATTGATTTTCAGCTTGAGTGCTGCATAACCATTCACCACGGCACCTTTTAGTATCTTCTTGTCTGCCAGTGTTTCACGAAAGCTGCAGACCCTTCCGAGGTTAGAAATGCCGTAATGAGTCCTTTGTTTTTTTGCGCCGAGGTGGATTTCTTTCCAGACCTCCTGTTTTTTTGCTGTCATAGATAAGGTTCAGTTTATTACAGATGATTAAAAATTCCCTGATTTTAATCTTTTGAAATGCGGTTAGGGGCATATACATTTGCCAAAATTAAAACCAACAAGACCCTGAATTGTTTAATTCAAGGTTACATTTTTGAAATTGGACATCGGCTGGTGTCCTTACAACGTTCCGGACTATGATTGCAGCTCTAAAAATGTTTTACACGACAGTTGGTCGTAAACTTGTAATGGCCCTCACCGGCTTGTTTCTGTGTGTGTTCCTGTTGGAACACCTCTACGGAAATTTACAATTGTACAAATTGGACGGTGGCCATGCTTTCAACAGTTACGGTGAATTCCTGGTACGGAACATTGTCATCAGGGCTGTGGAATACGTCCTGTTCGCTGGATTCATCATCCATGCCATTGACGCTCTTTACCTGACTCTCCACAACCGCAAAGCGCGTCCTGTACGCTATGCCGTTAGTCATCAGTCGGGCAATAGCAGCTGGTTTTCCCGCAACATGGGACTGACCGGATCTGTTATCCTTGTGTTCCTTGTCATTCACCTGAAGACTTTCTTTGTCTCTCACCGTTTTCTTGGGGCAGACACAAGTATGGCTCACGATGTAGCAGCGGCTTTTCAGTCGAACTGGTATGCCGCCCTTTACCTCTTCGCGATGGTATTGCTGGGAGCGCATTTGAACCACGGCTTTCAATCCGCGTTTCAGACGCTTGGCTGGAACAATCACAAATACATGAAACCGTTTAAGATTGTTGGAACCTTGTTTGCCTTACTCATCATGATTGGTTTTGGTTCCTTCCCGATCATGTTCTACTTCGATTTATGTGGTGTGGCTACTAATATTCTCGGACAATAAATTTTCCAAAAAGAAGAAAGCCCGGCCAACCTCAATCATTACCTGCTTATTCTGCGCAAACCGCGTGAACTATGAACAAACTAGATTCTAAGATTCCAGAAGGTCCTCTTGAAACCAAGTGGACAAAGTACAAATCCACTGTACGCCTTGTAAATCCTGCCAATAAAAGACGGATTGAAGTTCTTGTTATCGGTTCCGGTTTGGCCGGGGCCTCCGCGGCTGCCGCTCTTGCCGAACTCGGATACACTGTAAAATGTTTCTGCTTCCAGGACAGTCCGCGCAGAGCGCACTCCATCGCCGCGCAGGGTGGAATCAATGCCGCGAAGAATTACGCGAACGACGGTGACAGTGTGTACCGTTTGTTTTATGATACAGTGAAAGGTGGCGACTATCGTGCACGAGAAGCGAATGTGTATCGTCTTGCCGAAATTTCTAACGAAATCATTGATCAATGCGTGGCCCAAGGTGTTCCTTTCGCGCGTGAATACGGTGGCTTGCTCGACAACCGTTCTTTCGGTGGTGTACAGGTTTCCCGTACTTTTTATGCTCGCGGACAAACAGGACAACAGTTGTTGCTTGGCGCTTACAGTGCATTGTCAAGACAAATTGACAAAGGCGGTGTTAAAATGTACAACCGTCATGAGATGGTGGAGATGGTGATGATCGACGGAAAAGCCCGTGGTATTATTGCCCGCGATCTGGTGACAGGAGAACTGGAGCGTCATTTCGGTCATGCTGTTGTTCTTGCAACCGGCGGTTATGGCAATGTATTTTATCTGAGTACAAACGCGATGGGCAGTAATACTACTGCTATCTGGAAAGCATATAAAAAAGGAGCCTATTTTGGCAATCCTTGTTTCACACAAATTCACCCGACCTGTATTCCGGTTTCCGGAGAATATCAGAGCAAGCTTACGCTGATGAGTGAAAGTTTGCGTAACGATGGTCGTGTGTGGGTTCCGAAAGCAAAAGGTGATAAACGTAAAGCGGAAGAAATTCCTGATGAAGAGCGGGATTATTATCTCGAGCGCCGTTATCCGGCATTCGGAAATCTTGTTCCTCGTGACGTGGCTTCACGCGCGGCGAAACAAGTTTGTGATGAAGGCCGTGGTGTGGGTCCGTCAGGACTTGCTGTATTCCTGGATTTCCGCGATTCGATCAAACGTCTTGGACGTCCGGTGATTGAAGAGCGTTACGGAAACCTTTTTGAGATGTATGAAAAAATTACCGGTGACGATCCGTATCATACTCCGATGCGTATTTATCCGGCAGTTCACTATACGATGGGTGGTCTTTGGGTAGATTACAACCTGATGACAACTATTCCGGGCTTGTATGCACTGGGTGAATGTAATTTCTCCGATCACGGAGCGAATCGTCTCGGAGCTTCCGCTTTGATGCAGGGACTTGCTGACGGTTATTTCGTGATTCCATATACCATTGGTGATTATCTCGCTGATGAAATCCGTACCGGCTCCACTCCTACTTCGCATCCTGCGTTTGAAGAAGCAGAGAAAGCGGTGAAAGAAAGAATCGACAAGCTGATGTCTGTGAAAGGCAAGCAAACAGTTGAGGATCTTCACAAAAAACTCGGCAAGATCATGTGGGATTATTGTGGTATGGGAAGAAATGCGGAAGGACTTACCAAAGCTTTGGGAATGGTTCGTGAATTGAGAAAAGAATTCTGGAGTGATGTTCGTATTCCTGGCGGTCCGATGGAATTCAATACCGAGCTCGACAAAGCCGGACGTGTGGCGGATTTCATTGAACTCGGCGAATTGATGATCCTTGATGCGCTCAATAGAAAAGAATCCTGCGGTGGTCACTTCCGTGAAGAATCACAAACCGAAGAAGGTGAAGCGAAACGCGATGATGTCAACTTCAGCTTTGTTTCTGCCTGGGAGTTTAAAGGAGAAGGACAGGAACCTGTAATGAACAAAGAAGATCTGAAATTTGAAGTTGTGCACCCAACGCAGAGATCCTATAAGTGAGTTATGAATTATGAGTTATGAATTATGAATTATGAATTTGGCATAGTAAATTGAGAGTACAAGGCTCTTAGCATATGGTCTTTGTACTTAATACTTAATACTTAATACCTTATACCCAAAATATGGGAGACACTATCAACCTCAAACTCAAAATCTGGCGTCAGAAGAATGCAAAAGAAAACGGACGCTTTGAAATATATGACATGCCGGGAGTGAATACGCACATGTCATTCCTTGAAATGCTGGACGTACTCAACGACCGTTTGGTTCGTGAAGGAAAAGATCCTGTCGCATTTGACCACGATTGCCGCGAGGGAATCTGCGGAATGTGTTCGATGTACATCAATGGTCGCGCGCATGGTATGTTGAAAGGAACAACTACCTGTCAGCTCCACATGCGTCATTTCCACGATGGCGAAACCGTTACGATTGAGCCCTGGAGAGCGACTGCTTTCCCTGTGATTCGTGACCTCGTGGTGGACCGCACAGGTTTTGAAAAAATCATGCAGGCCGGTGGATATATTTCTGTCAGTACAGGAAATGCACCTGACGCGAACGGATTGCCAATCGAAAAAGCAAAAGCTGACGAAGCCTTTGACGCGGCAGCCTGTATCGGTTGCGGCGCATGCGTTGCGTCCTGTAAAAATGCTTCCGCGATGCTTTTCCTTTCCGCGAAAGTTTCACAATTTGCTTTGCTTCCGCAAGGTCAGCCGGAGCGTCGTGAACGAGTATTGAGAATGGTTGCCGCGCATGACGAAGCCGGATTTGGCAGCTGCACCAACACGGGAGCCTGTGAATCTGAATGTCCGAAAGGAATTTCGATTTCGCACATTGCACGTTTGAACAGGGAATATTTGTTTGCAAGTTTGACTAAAGAGTAATTTGCGTATTGCATCAGTTTATTCCTGAATAAATATTTTTTTTCCGATCCTGCCGACTTGTTCCGCAGGATCGTTTTTTTTCAGACCTCCTTCAATTTTTTTTATACCTTTCTGAATAAATTCTTTAACCATGATATTCTCTATTCCCCTCATCCTTCTGATCATTGCAGTACTACTTGTGTTCATGGGCTTCGTTACTGTTCAACAGGGAACGATTGCCGTGATTACAATGTTTGGAAAATACCGGCGCATCATGTTGCCGGGACTGAACATCAAAATACCTCTGATTGAACAGGTACATCGTCGTGTTTCCATCCAGAACCGTTCTGTGGAACTGGAATTCCAGGCCATTACCATTGACCAGGCAAATGTTTATTTCAAAGCCATGTTGCTTTATTCTGTAATCGATAATGATGAAAAAAACATCATCAATGTAGCTTTCAAATTTTTTGATGATAAAAATTTCATGCAGGCATTGATACGTACGATTGAAGGATCCATTCGTGGTTATGTCGCGACGAAAAAGCAGGCTGAAATTCTCGGTTTGCGTAAGGATATCACCGATCACGTGAAAGAGCAAATTGACATTACTCTTGAAGACTGGGGTTATCACCTGAAAGATCTTCAGTTGAATGATATCACTTTCGACGATGTAATCATGAAATCCATGAGCCAGGTTGTGGCATCCAACAACCTGAAAGCTGCCGCGGAAAACGAAGGTCAGGCTTTGCTGATCACAAAAACAAAAGCTGCAGAGGCGGAAGGTAACGCGATTAAAATCTCCGCTGCCGCAGAACGTGAAGCTGCACAGATGCGCGGACAAGGTGTGGCATTGTTCCGTCAGGAAGTCGCGAAAGGTATGACTGAAGCCGCGAAAGAATTACAACAGGCGAATCTTGACACATCAGTTATACTTTTCAGCATGTGGACAGAAGCTGTTAAAAATTTCGGAGAATCCGGAAAAGGAAATGTCATATTCCTGGATGGTTCGCCTGATGGCATGCAAAAGACCATGAAGCAAATGATGGCGATGAATACTTTGCAGGACGGAAAAGGATAATCACAGAATTTTTTTAAAACACCGGGTATCACAGATAAAATTTTGCTGTGATTCCCGGTGTTTTATTTATGGGTAATTCAGTTAACCACTATAATTTTTTTCACCAATTGCAATTCATTTCCCAAAGCAGTACAGGTGTATATACCTGGAGGTAAATTTGAGATATCCAAAGTGAAATCGCTGGTGTTTGCTTTGAAAGATTTTTCCATTATCAAATGCCCGAGATTATTTCTCAAGGTCAAGGTTACATTTTCATTTAGCACATTTGAAAATTCAAAATGCATCAATGAATTGGAGGGATTCGGGTATGCCCTGAGATTATCACTTGTCTTTGATTTTATACTTTCTATTTCTGCAAATACGGTTGCCTGCACAACTACAAGATCACTGGAAGATAAATTATTGTTTACCTGATCACAGGTTCCCGGTTCGGCGAAAGATGTTCCAGGCGCGATGTCACGCTGATAAACGACAGTTGGATTTTGTACGGCTGAGACACGAGCCATAGATGGAAATACAGCTTCCTGAAATTCACCATAACCACCTGCATTCATATCAGGCACAAGATCTACGGCAGAACCCCATGTTTGTCCATTGTCCGCCGAAGAGAAGCTGAAAATATGACGGTGGGCCTGCTTCCAATCAGCTGTATCAGCGAGTTCTGCGATGGACTGGTAAGCAACGTACAAAACATTTGAAGCATCTACACTTGCTGTTGGATACTGAGTGAGTCCGCCATCATAATTACCAAAAGGCAAAGAACATGTAGGATCAAAAGGATAATCAATTCTTTGATTTCCGTTCAAATCCTGAGCAGCGGCAATTTGGACCGGGGAATTCGGAAACCAGGTGTCTTTCCAATAACACAATCCATCTGAATAATGATCCACCAATAATCCTTCTCCGGGCTGTGTTCCGGGTTGGGAACAAACTACTTTGAGTCGTGAATACCAGACATGACAAACACCGGAATTATCAATCAATACAAAGGGATCTCCACCGTTGGAATCCAGAGTATCCGCGATTGCATCTGAATTGGTATCCGTGATCATTGTAGTCTGATCATAAAACGGAATAGGAAATGAATGAACAATGGTGGAGGTCCATGTATTTCCGCCGTCAGTTGATTTCAGCAATCCAACATCCGTTTTAGGATCACCATAAGCAATCGCGACAATGTTGTCTTTGCAATCAATGGAATATGAACCCGGATTAAATCCCAGGTAATGAGAAGCATCGAGTGCAGGCAGCACCAAACGGGAAACGAGCCATGTTAGCCCTCCATCCGTTGACCGGGAATACACAATCGGATAAGTTTGCCCTGCAAAAGGGGCTGGATTATTTCCTCCTCCACTCCAGATAGCATGAACCGTTTGCTGATTCGATCCGCCGGTTGCCACTCGTGGTTGCGCATCGTAGGTAGGAAAAACACCAAAAGAATTTGTATCCAAAGACCACGGTCCGATACCTTTCACCGGGCGGTGTTTCATCACAATACCCGAATCTGTTTCTAGAAAAATCATTTCCTGGTACAATGGTGTCACTGCAAGGGCAGGATAAAGTGCAGGACCAGCACTGACACTCGTATCGAATACCCAGGAGAATCCATCATAATAAGTATACCATACGTGACGATCAGGATAATTCGCATTCGCGTTTGGACTGAAAGTGCAACAAGCTGAAATAGTTCCATCGAAATTATTTACCACCCGTGTCGGACTCGAACCAATCCATTGCAAATCATAATAAGTAAAGCCAATCACTTCTTCCTGTACGCTATTCGTACGATCCGAACTAACTGGAACCTTGTCTTTTTCATTCGATCGAACAACATCCTGATTTGACTGAGCGCCGGAGAATAATGGTAAAAACAGTAGCAGCTGGTAGAGTTTTGTTTTCATATCTTATAAAATAAGTACCATAAATAAAAATGAACTCTATTTAAAAAATGAATCAATTGAAAACTTTCGAAAGCAATTTTTCAAAATCGAAATTATCCTTAGCAAATTGAGTGATTGTCATTCAATAATCAAATTTAGCAATAATTAAATTAGAGTCAGTTTGAATTAAAATTGCCTTAGAAAGAGCAAAAGGTCATTATTGGAATTCGGCAGAGATCCTTTCAAATTATTAATACCCTCGCAAATTCTTCTATTTCTACAGTTTTGCTACATTTGATCTATCTGATTCCATTCAATGACCCGATCCTTCAGAACTCTGAATCTGCTGCTGATAATAGTGTTAGCAGCATGTCAAAATAATCCTTCCAATACCATGCAAACTGAAACAACACCCGCAGCAGTGATTGTAAAAGATCCGCACACTTTCGCCCATCCGGATGAAGCAGTGATCAAACATCTTGATCTTGATCTCCAGGTTGATTTTGAGAAAAAAATTCTAACCGGTACTGCACGCATAGAATTCGAAAGAAAAAAGGAAATAAGTCAGTTGATTCTCGATACCCGCGATCTCACAATTCAAAAGGTATTGATGAATGACGCCGAAAAACCGCTTGCCTTTCAGCTTGGAGATACGGTTCCATATCTGGGCAGAGCCCTGGTCGTGAATCTTACTCCCGAAACAAAATTTATTACTATTTACTATTCAACCTCCCCTTCCGCCGCGGCATTGCAATGGCTCACACCGGAACAAACTGCCGGAAAAAAATCACCATTCCTTTTCACACAGTCGCAAGCAATTCTCGCCCGTACCTGGGCACCGGTGCAGGATAGTCCGGGGATACGATTCACCTATTCCGCAACAGTACATGTGCCGTCCGGTTTAATGGCGGTGATGAGCGCGGAAAATCCACAACAGAAATCTGCTGATGGTGTCTACCATTTCAAAATGCCACAACCGATTCCGGCTTATTTGCTGGCACTGGCTGTGGGTGATTTTGTTTTCAAACCGCTGGATAAAAGAACCGGTGTTTATGCCGAACCTGTGACCGTTGACAAAGCCGCTTGGGAATTTGTTGATCTTCCAAAAATGGTGGATGCCGCTGAAAAATTATACGGGCCTTATGCCTGGGGACAATACGATGTGATTGTACTTCCTCCCAGTTTTCCATTTGGTGGTATGGAGAATCCACGTGTTACTTTCGCGACACCGACAATACTCGCAGGAGACCGTTCGCTTACAACACTGATTGCTCATGAACTTGCACATTCCTGGAGCGGAAATCTTGTCACCAATGCGACATGGAATGATTTCTGGATGAATGAAGGTTTCACCGTCTATTTTGAAAACCGCATCATGGAATCGCTTTACGGTAAAGACGTTTCCGATATGCAAAGTCTGCTTGGTTTTGAAGACCTGAAAGAAACAATAGCCGAATTTGGTGACACAAGCGCTGATACGCATCTGAAATTAAATCTCGAAGGACGTGATCCGGATGACGGAATGAATGATGTAGCGTATGAAAAAGGTCATTTCCTACTCCTGTTGATGGAGCAAACTGTCGGCCGCGAAAAATTTGACGCATTCCTGAACAAACATTTCAGTAGTCATGCTTTTCAAACGATCAGCACCGAACAATTTATTGAGGAATACAATCGTGATCTGATCGGGAACGATACAGCCAGCGCGAAAAAAATAGACATCGACAGATGGGTGTACGGTCCGGGTATTCCGGATAATTGTCCGAAAATTCATTCCGTACTTTTTGAAGAAGTGTCAAAACAGGTGGACGCCTGGAAAAAAGGAGCTTCGGCATCTTCGCTGCAGACAAAAAAATATACTACCAACGAATGGATTCGTTTCCTTCGCTATCTCCCTTCTACTCTGAGTGAAAACCAAATGAAAGAGCTGGACGAGACATTTCATTTCAGCAAAACAGGTAATTCAGAAATACTTTTCTGCTGGCTCGAGCTGGTAATCGCGAATAAATACACAAAGAATTATCCTGCTTTAAAGGAGTTTTTATTTCAGGTTGGAAGACGCAAATTTGTCAAACCGTTATATGCAGCGCTGGCTAAAAGTCCGGAAGGAAAAATTCTCGCGAAAGAAATTTATTCCACAGCCCGACCGAACTACCATCCGATTACGCAGGCAACGATTGATGAATTGTTAAACTAAACTTTGCAACCTTCGCAAAAAGGAAGCGAAGGAAAAAATGCAAAGCAGATGAATCATGATGATGTTTTCCCTGAGGACTTTCTGAACGATGAAGATGAGCCCGGTATTCATTTTCACTTGGTGAATTTCTCAGGTGACAAAGCTGAGCCCGATTTCGATGAGCTATTAGGCCTTAAAGATTTTGAGGCCTCTCAGAAGGAATTCATACGAACGCCTTTGTTTAAAAAGGCAATTTCCATTTTAACAATATCGGAAGCGATTTCTGATAATCTTGTGGAAGAAGCAAAGCAATTTTGTTTTCACGATCACCTCTTCCAGGCTGCCAATGTACTTTTCGGGAAGCTCATGAGCATTCAGGTGGAGAAATTTTATTCCGATAAAATGGAAAAAGCCACGGTGGTCAAGAATGCTGCTAAAGAGCTTGCTGTGATCGGATTGATTTGCTCACATCAGAAGTTTGGTGATGCACATCATCTGGCTTTGCTTGCTGAAGAAATGGATGAATTCCGGAATTTGTTTAATGAATGGGTAAAAAACTTTGACTCATCTGTTGATACAAATGATGAATGGGCAATTGGATTTCATTATAAAAAGCCACAGATTCCAGATTAAACATTCTTGTGCTCTCTTCAGTTAATTCTTTATTCATCGGAGTAAAGAGCGAAAAGATTTATTTGGATGACTTTTTAAGTTCCACCCAGGAGCGCACATTTTCCGTTAAAAGTGATAAAGGCAAAGAACCATTGGTGAGAATAACATCATGAAATTCCCTGATATCATATTTTTCACCTAAGCTCTTGCGCGCATATTCCCTCAGTTCAAGAATTTTCATCATGCCGATTTTGTATCCTGTAGCCTGAGAGGGCCAAACGATATAACGATCAATTTCTTTTTTACAATCTCCTTCAGGGTTCGGTGTGTTTTTAATAAAATATTCAAAAGCCTGCTGGCGGGTCCATTTTTTATAATGGATACCTACATCAACTACAAGTCGGGCAGCCCGAAATACTTCGTTGGCAAGACGGCCAAAGTCTGAATAAGGATTTTTATAGAAGCCATATTCTTTTGGTAACAATTCCGCATACAGCGCCCAGCCTTCGACATAAGCGACATTTCCCCCATGTGTACGAAACTTGGGCAAATCCTGTAATTCCTGGGCTATGGCAATTTGCATGTGATGACCAGGAATGCCTTCATGGTAAGCTAATGCTTCAGCCTGGTAGATCGGCTGATCACTCATGTTGTATAAATTAATGTAATAAGTTCCGGGCCTTTTTCCATCCTGCGAAGGATCTTCGTAGAATGCACCGCCAACAGATTGTTCACGGAACGGTTCAACCGCCTTCACTACAATTGCGGCTTTCGGTTTGGTTTTGAAAATCAGATCTAGTTTTTCACGCATGGTATCGATGATACCTGTAGCGAGGTCTTTGTACTTCTGACGACCTTCTTTGGTATTTGCAAAATAGAACTGCGGGTCTTTCCTCATGAAAGCGAAGAACTCATGCAGGTTATCCTTCCTCCAACCGAGATCCTTCATGATTTTACGCATCTCTGTATGAATCCGTGTTACCTCTGATTCACCTATCAGGAACACTTCTTCCGGTTTTAGATCAGTTGTAGTTGTGCTGTGTAATGCATAAGCATAAAACCTATCTCCTTCCGGCCATTTCCATGCTCCATCAATAGTGGTCGCTTTTTTCTCAAGTTCCCTGGTGTAGGCAAGTAATTTCTCGTAAGCAGGTTTTACAACATTTTTCAATGCGGCCCTGCATTTATTAGTCAGCTCATATTTCTGGCCGGATGGAATTTTCGCTGTTTTAATTTTGGAAATAAAGTCTTCAAACAAAGGATTTAGTGATGAAGAGTTCTCCATCGGCTGTCCTTTGGTCATCCTTACCATGTCCGCTTCAATTAGCGGGAAAACGAATTGAGGAGGAATGATGTGCAGACTATCGCGAATTTTCAATCCATCGATATACTGATTAAAAAGTGTGTCCATTACATTCAGCCTGCTGATGTAAGCTTCGGCATCCGAAAGCGATTCAATCGAATGCATGTTGATCAGAAAAGCAGGAACGGATGAATGGAATCCGTCCATTTGGTTCAAAGGATAATTATGAAATCTCCACTTATAATTATCGATTTCTTCCTGAAGTTCGTATTGAAAATATTTGTAACTAATCCTTGTTTGATCATCGAGTTTATCAAAATCAATACTTTTCCTCAGGCTATCCAACTCCAACTTTGCAATTTCCAATTCTTTCTGATCGTATGCATCGCTATGGTCTCTCCATTTACTATAATCTGTCTTTATTCCAAGGTAAGTTTGGTGTTCCGGATTTCTGCTGAGTTCCGCGTCAAAGCAACGGTCAAAAAACTGATTCGCTTTTAAACTTTCCGCACTGATTTCTTCCTTTGGAAAAGGATTTTATTTTTTCTGAATGATTTGAGTTGCAGGATTGCAAAACCAAAACCCAAATACCGAAGCCAATGAGAGTAGTGAGATTAGTTAATTTCATAAAATCAATTCAGCATTGAACGAAGAGGAAGTACAAAAATTCAATGTAAATTTAGCAAAGAATAGTTGAAATAAAGATTTATTCATTATTTTTCTTCCATTCTGGATTGATTAAATCATCCAAAGCAATTATTTAAGACCAAGGATTAATACTACACTATGCTACAAATTCGTCCGGCATCTGAACAGGATCAGTCCGAAATTCTAGCCATCTATAACGAGGCGGTATTGCATACAACGGCGACTTTTGATACTGAACCAAGGTCCATGGAGACTCAAATGGAATGGTTTCGGAAACACAAAGCAAATCATCCGGTTTTAGTAGCCGAGAAAGACGGAAAAATTATTGGCTGGGCTTCTCTTAGTCCATGGAGCGACCGCTGTGCTTACGACACAACCGTTGAAGTTTCGGTTTACCTTGAGCCTGCTTCAAGAGGCATGGGGATAGGAGCGGAATTGCTCAATACGGTGACTTTAGAAGGAGGCAAGTCGAATAATCACACAGTATTATCACGAATAACTTCTGACAACCTTGCCAGTATCCGGATTCATGAAAAGTCCGGTTATAAAACGATAGGTATCATGAAGGAGGTCGGGTTCAAATTTGGAAAATTTTTGGATGTAACCATGATGCAATATATTTATTCCAATAATTTGTAATCGCCTCTATTCTGTAATCAGGTTGAATATGCTTCCTTTATTAAAGGATTAAACTATATTTGGTGAGTTCTCTTGTCTCTTTATACACTAATATTTAATAAATCCATATCTATGAACACTTTCAAAAAAATGATTTTCAGTAGCAATTTGAAGAACCTTGCAGGTAAATTATCCATCCTTATTACGTTAACGATTTTTGCATTCCATGTTGATGCCCAACCGGCAATGAAGAAAGTTTCCAAACCAGACGGGGAACAATTAATGTCAAATTTTAAAGAAAAAAATGCTGAAGCAACTTTACTTGGACAAGCATTTACTAAAGCTCAATTGGAACAATTGATCCAGCAATTTCCCGATTGTAACGCGTTTAATGTTTATTTCGCAATAGATAAAAGCGGAACTTATACCGGCGAAAATCAATACATGCTGCTGCTTGCTCCTGCTGTATTTGATGCAGGAAAAGGCACTTTGAAATACGTGAATGATCCGGGGCATGACAGCTCACTTTATGTTCCATCCATACTTTGTCCAGATCAATGTGGTTTGATGCAGAACAAATAATCACTCAATAACAGACCATATCTTGATGATGAACCGGAAGCTTTACATTCTTTAGAGAATTTAGAGTCATTTTCTAAGGTGCCTTGGTAGTTAAGAGCGAATAAGATTATAAGCTACACTTTCATTAAAAACACGGGTTTCCATCCGGATCACACTGGAAACCCGTGTTTTTTAGTATAAATAATTGTTTTATATTTGTTTAGCATCAAAGTCTGGACGATGCTCCTCTTATTTAAATTTTAAGGCTTAAACATTTTAAACGCTATTGCCATGTCAAAAAACCTTATTATCGTAATTCTCGGCACTGCCTTGTTCTTATTAGTTCTGGATGAAACCTGTATCTGGGATTTCATACCGGACAAATGTACAGAAGGAGTTAAAGTTGACGATTCCACCATTGTATCTCTTGCCTCAAATCTTGGTTATGATATTTGTGCATGTGACAACAGGAAACGCTATGCTGAAGGCACAATTGAACCCAATGGCGGCAGCACAATTTCTTTTGATGACGCTAAACAATATTTGAGAAATTTTAAAGAAGGATATAGTACTCCCATGTATGGTGCTTTTATCAGCAAGTTAGCGATTGACAGGATTTTCTGTGCGGATCCAAAAGCGAATGGCATTTATTGTTATACAGGATTAGCTCAAAAACTTGATCCTAATACTCCTACGGACGCTTGTATTATTATTGAAGGAGCCACCAGGGCAGATTATGAAATTGAAACGAATACAGCAGGACTTATTTTCAGAACATCAGCTAAAACCCTTTGTCCTGATCAATGCGGACTTGTGGGTGCCGCGGCCTCAGGACAAGTAGTTGACACAATGCCGGTAGTTACAGGACATTAAATTCTCTCTCCTTATATTGTAAAAAATTCAGGGTCACACCCTTTATGTTTCATTGCTCGTCCATTTATTCATATATCAGGAACATTTCGATCATTTTCCTGATTATCGCTCTTCCGCATTCACGGGCTTTATCACAGCATGTTCCTCCACTGCGTTTTGACCGTGTTCATTCTGAAAATAGTCTTTCTGAAAATACAATCCGTAAAATTTTCCAGGATAGCAGGGGTTATATATGGATAGCCACACAGGATGGACTGAATCGTTACGACGGGTTTGCTTTCACAGTATTCAATCACGAAACCAATAATCCAAAAAGCATCTCTGATAATTTTATTAATGAGATTTCCGAAGACCGTAATGGAAATATCTGGGTCGGTACACGTAATGGATTAAATGTATATCGCTATCTGACGAATGATTTTCAGCGGTTCATGCCTGTACCTTTGGGACAAAGCGGTTTACATGGATCCTATGTATTGTGTATAAAAGAAGATCCCGATGGTGGTTTATGGATTGGTACAGATGGTGGCGGATTGAATCATATCCGTTTTGATACTTTAAGCAACAACGGAACCCCGGGAAATGTTTCCATGAGTTTTGAGCAATTCACGTCGGTGAAACATGATTCATCTTCTCTGGTGAGTAATACTGTTTTCAATATTACATTCGACAAATTCGAGCAGATGTGGATTGGAACAGAAAAAGGTCTCAGCCTGATGAGAGGACCGGAGTGGAGAAAAAAAACCGGTCAGCGGTTTTTTGAAACTGTAAAATATCCCGCTTCTGCTCAGACCAATTTTCCTGATCCGAATATTTATGCTCTCATCACTGACGACAATGGAAATATCTGGCTGGGAAATGGAAATGGACAAATCCGGAAAATTGAAATCCATACAACTGAAAAATATACAGTGAGCGAAGTGCTGATCCAGCTGACACAGTCACCGGCAAAATCTTCCATCGCGATGAATGATATCCTCCCCAACCAGGACGGGAGCATATGGATTGGCAGTTCTATCGGATTGGTTGAGTTTTTCCCGGATCAGACTTCCAAGCCAAATTATATTTTGCGTCATAAGGAATACATGCAGGGTGTAAGCCTCAGCGATAACTACATTACTACCTTGTGCAGAGATGCCAGCGGATTGCTATGGATCGGAACAACTGGTGGAATCACAATTTACAATCCATGGAAAAACCGTTTTCACTTTCATGATATGAATGTGTTCGGAAGGGACACCATTGACTATTCTGTGAATTCCATATTTGTCGACAATAAAAACCGGCATTGGTTTTCTACAGATTTTTACGGACTTCGTATCGCGGATCCTTCCACAGGTGAATCCACAGTCATAGAGGCAATTTCCAATCTATCGATCAACGGATTATTATTTGACAAAAAGAATGATGCCTGGATGGCTACATCCGGACATGGAGTTGCACATATAAAAGCTTCAGATCTTTTCCGCGAATCCGGTAACTTCATCAATTCAAAAGCGAAGCCCGATTTCATTCTCTATACCAAAGGTGATAGCAACGGGCTTCCAAGCAATATGGTTTTAACCATGGCATTGGACAATCAGGATGGATTGTGGATTGGAACTGGCAAAGGACTCAGTTACCTTAATCCTGAAAGGACCAAATTAAAAAGCATCTCACTGAACAGTACCGATAAAAGTTTGTATACGGATAAAATAATCCGAAATATTCATTGTGATAAACAGGATCAACTCTGGATATGCACGGATGGAGGATTGTTTCGCTACAGCATTCCTACCGGAGAAATTGTTCATTATGCATCTGAAATTGGAAATCATCAGAGTCTGAGTCAGTCACGACTGAATTGTGTCTATGAAGATCGTTCCGGAAGACTATGGATTGGAACAAATGGCGGTGGACTGGATCTATTCAATAAAGAAACAGGAAAAGTAGAGGCTGTTTATTCTACCGGTCAGGGTCTTCCGAATACTGTCATCTACAGCATACAGGAGGATGCACTTCAGAATCTCTGGCTCAGTACCAACAAAGGAATTTGCAAACTCAATCCCAAAACCGGAGAGTGTTCCAATTATGACACACGTGACGGATTGCTTTCAGATGAATTTATAGTCAACTCATCTTACCATTCTTCTGACGGGACTTTGTACTTCGGCAGCAACAATGGTTATAATTCCTTCCGTCCCGACAGCATCCGCAAGAATAATTTTATTCCGAAAGTGGTGCTCACCGATGTAAAAATATTCGATCAGTCCATTTTCACGGGAGATTCAAATGACTTTCGTGTAGCGCTTCTGGGGGATAAAAAAATCTGTCTGCCATTTAAGAAAAACAGTATCGCTTTTGAATTTGCTGCATTGAGTTTTATCGCTCCAGAAAAAAACAAATACGCTTATCAGCTGGAGGGTTTTGATAAAGAACTGGTGCAGGCAGGTACACGACGCTTTGTTTCCTACACCAATCTCGATCCGGGAGAATATACATTTCATGTAAAAGCATCCAACAATGATGGCGTGTGGAACGAAACAGGTATTCAGTATACCATCATCATTTCACCACCATGGTATCGTACATGGACATTCAGGATCATGCTTGCGATTTTGTTATCCATGGTCGTATGGGCCATTTACGAGGCAAGATTGCGAAACCTTGAATTACGTAAAGAGCGAGAAGTAGCGATTCAAACTACACGTTTAAAAGAACAGTTTCTTGCAAATATGAGTCATGAAATCCGCACGCCATTGAATGCGATCATGGGAATGACACGTTTGCTCCGGGAAAAAGAACCCAAACCCGATCAGTTAAAATACCTCGATGCAATTGCGCAATCTTCCGATAATCTGCTGGTCATCATTAACGACATTCTTGACATCTCGAAAATAGAAGCCGGTAAAATTGAACTGGAAAAAATTCCATTCAGTATTCGCACCGCTTTATCCGGAATCTATGATACGATGCGTTTCAAGGCGGAAGAAAAGGGATTGTACTTTTCTACTTCCGCTCCGGAAGGAATGCACGATTATTTTATTGGAGATCCCGTTCGACTTTCTCAGATGCTGATCAATCTTGTCGGCAACGCGATTAAATTCACACAGCATGGTTCTGTGACAGTTCGTTGTCATATCACACCTCAGCATCCTTCAAATGGTGAAATTACGCAGGTGAAATTTGAAGTTGTCGATACCGGAATTGGTATTGCGCCTGAAAACATTCACAAGATTTTCGACAGCTTTACCCAGGAAAGCAGCGAAACAACAAGGAAATTCGGTGGAACAGGACTTGGTCTGGCCATCAGTAAAAAACTTGCCGAATTACAACACGGAACGATTGAAGTTCACAGTGAACCGGGAAAAGGAACAACTTTCATTGTGAATATACCTTATCCTGCCGCTGAAACACCGGTTGCTGAAACTGTCAACAATATCCCATCTGAAGATTTACGCAAAGCTTTGCAGGGAATTTCCATTCTCCTTGTTGAAGACAATGACTTCAATAGAATTGTCGCCGTAGATACACTGCAGGAGGAACTTACAGATGTGAAGATCGATATCGCTGTAAATGGACTTGAAGCAGTTGAAAAAGTACGTTCAAAACAATACGATGTGGTTTTGATGGATGTTCAGATGCCGGAGATGAATGGTTATGATGCAACCAAAACAATTCGAAAACTGGATTCGCCTGCAAAAGACACGAGGATTATCGCGATGACTGCCAGTGCGCTGAAAGATGAAGTGGAAAGATGCTATCAGGCCGGCATGAATGATTTTATTGCAAAACCTTTTGACACCGAAGATCTCCTGAAGAAAATCAAAGGGATGATTTTTGGGAATAAATAAAAAGCTACCGAAAATTTCAGTTATAAAAAAAGGGAGATCTGTAAACAAATCTCCCTTTTTCATTCTTTACTGAAGATTAATTCTTCATCGGAAGAAATCCATAGTCTTTTCCGTATTCAAGCATCTGTCCGACAAAATCCTTTGGATACTCAACTTTTACATCGGTAATCTTGTCTCCATCCATCACTGCGACAAGTTTAGGCTGAATGAAACCCATATACGGCGCGATGTTTAGCTTTTCATATCGTTGATGAACTTCCTCCCAGATTTTCTGATCCACCTTTACGCCGTAATTTTCGACAAGGTTCTTTCCCGCTTCGTAATCACCTTCTGATTTCATACGTTGAATCTCACGCAGGAGCTGACCAAACAGCTCTCGAAGTTTAAGGTAATCATTGATCACAATGTACGTTTTGCCATCCCGCACAACCATCTCCATGACTTTATCCTTCGTTCCTTTTTCCAATGCCCAGGCGGAAATCAACTGACGGTTACGCATGTGTGCTTCTTCCAGGTTCTTTCCCTTTTCGATCCTGTTGAGTTGTGTCATCAAGCCGTTCATGATGTAATTATCGTATTGCGCTTTTCCTGCATCCAGACTGGGGCTAACGCCAATGTCAATCAGTTTTTGATCCATGCAGAAATACAAACCTACCAGATCAGCTCTTGCCTCTTCGAGAATTCCCGCGTATGTTTTTAATGTCTGTTCCGTTGTTCCGACGCCTTTGTTGATTTGTCCGGATGCATGCCCGATCACTTCGTGCATATCCGTATGCAAATCACCTGCAATGGCTCCGTATTTTTTCACGCGCTCAATGACTTCAGGACTTGATCCGAATTCATCAATCACCGGACTTTTCGATCTGTAATAATTATAAGACTCAACAATATTTCCGAGTGATACAGATTTGGAACCGTATTCCTCACGAATCCATTCATTGTTCGGCAAATTGATTCCAATCGGTGTTACCGGTGCGGCATCAGCAACTTCACTGATCACTGTAATCACCTTCGCAGTAATCCCTTTCACATTCTTCTTCTTATGATTATCCATGATTGTTGAATGATCTTCAAACCATTGAGCTTCTTTGGATATTGCTTCAATCCGCTTGGTTGCAACCATATCCTTCATCGAAACAATCGCTTCAAAACTTCCCTTGTACTGCATCGCATCCTGGTAAACTTCTATGAATCCGTTGACAAAATCAATACGCGCGGAAGTATCAGCCACCCAGGCTATGCTGTATTCATCAAAGGTTTTTGTATCGCCCGTTTCATAGAATTTTATCAGTAGCGAAATGGTTTTTTTCTGCGCTTCATTTTCCGCAACTCCTTCCGCCTTCCTTAACCAGAATAGAATTTTGTCAATTGCAGCGCCATACATTCCACCGGATTTCCATACTCTTTCCGAAATTTTTCCATTCTCCTTCACCAATTGAGAATTCAGACCAATCGGAGATTTGTCATCCGGGTTAGCCTTCTTGATTCCGTTATAATAATCCTCAACTTCCTTTTGAGTGAGTCCGGAATAGAAATTATTGCATGATGCAGTGACAACATCCACACCGGCTGTCAGGTCAATTGTCTTTTTATCAATATTCGGATCAAAAATTATTTTGCTGACCATACTTGTAAATTCAGGAAGTGCCATTCCTTCAAGGGGAAGTTTACTCTGTTCTGATTTTGCAAGAAGAGAAGCAAAATAATCCGCGCTACACTCCGGAAGCATTTTATCGGCAGAATAAAAATGATGAATGCCGTTCGCGAAAAACATGCGTTTGGCGTATACCAGAAATTTATCCCATTGCTCACCCGATTTTTCTCCGCTATACGTTTCCAGAATTGTTTCAACAGTTTTCCTTACCAATAACGCATGAGTATATTTCTGATCATAAAAGATATCTCTGCCACACAAGCCTGCCTGATATAAATAGTAAGCAAGTTGTTTCTGTTGCAAAGTCAGCTCATCGAACCCATCTATTCTGTAACGGAGTACCTGTACATCGGCAAAACGATCAGCGATATAATCAAAACTTGTATCGGCAGGAGCCGATGATTCCTGTTTCTTTTCTCCGGGCGAACAGGAGAAAATGGTCAACGCAAGGGGCGCCAGGAGAAGCCCCTTCAAGAGTTTTTGTTTCATGGAATTGGAATGTAGAATTTTGGAATTTGCATTTGTCCGGTTAATACCGGTTACATTGATTATTGAATACCATACTTTGTTTTGTATTTCCGGTAGAGTTGCTTTTGGACATCATCAAGATTAATTTCTTTTCCGCGAATAAATGCCTGCACGACGTTATTGGTTCTCATGTCCAGAGCATCACCTGTTGAAATGAACAAGGTTGCATCCTTTCCGGTCTCCAGTGTTCCGCAGCTCGCATCTATTCCGAGAATTTGCGCGGGATATTGTGTCAGGCTCCTGACTGCTTCTTCCTTCCCTACTCCATAGCCGGCAGTTGTACCTGCATTAAACATGACATTTCTGGACTGCCAGGAACCATCCATTGTTTCGGTATAAACTATTCCAGCTTTGTTTAAGAGTCCCGGTAATTTATACGGCAGATCCACATCATCGTCCTCACGGGGAGGCAGGGAATGTGTCCGACCGAGTACAACCGATACATTATTCTCCTTCAGCAAATCAGTGACGCGCCAGGAATCGGCTCCGCCTACCAGAACCATTTTCAATTGATATTTTTTACAAAATTCTATAGAAGCAATTATCTCTTTAACAAAGTCACAATGCACAAATAATTTTTTGGAACCATCAAACAAACCACGCATCGCTTCAAAGCGGAGATTTTTTTCAGAATTATTCCCATTGGCATAAGCTTTCGCTTCATTGAAAAATAGATCTATGGCCGCGAGTTGCTGTGACATTCTGTTTTTCTGTACTTCTTCACTCTCGGAATAATTTGTCCTGCTGATGTACATACGCGGCCAGTTGAGATGCATTCCTTCATCCGTTTTGTATGCCGCGTCTTCCCAATTCCATGCATCGAGTTGCACAACAGAACTTTGTCCGGAAATAGTTCCACCCTGCGGTACTACCTGCGCCATCAAAACTCCATTGCTGCGTACAGTAGGAATGATTTTTGAATCGGTATTGTAGGAAATAATGCTTCTCACATTCGCGTTCATATCCCCTACTTCATAATAATCAGCTGTAGAGCGAACCAAATCTATTTCCGCCAAACCTAAAGTGGTGTTGCAGGAAATAAATCCGGGGTAGACATGTTTCCCGCCTGCGTCAATAGTGGTTTTGTATTTCGAAGCGTCAATTTTTATAAGACGCGCATCCGCGACAAGAATGAGTTTGCCGTTTTCAAAACCCACAGCTGAGTTCTCGATAATTTTACCGTTACCCAAATGAGCGGTAGCATTCAAAATGAGGATAGCACCACTCTGTGGTAATGCGGGAGCCGGGTTTTGAGCTATAAGAATTCCGGGGAAAACAATGAGTGCAAATATGTAAAGTAGCTTCTTCATGGTCTTTGGAGATGATCTCTTTGGTGAGGAATAATGGAGATTGAATTACTAATATTTATTATTTCATAAACACCTGTTCTTCTTCATCGCAGTGTTTAATGATCGTCGGTCGCATGCCGCCTTTTTGTACCGGTTCGCCTTTGACTTTGGCTTCATTCATTTTCTGAACAAGCCGGCTCTTGTCAATTTTTATTTCATCACGAAGAGACTGATCTCTATCAACATCGAAATAACAAATACCATCAACATAGGTACGCAATGCTTTCGCATAAATTGAAAGTGGGTTTTCATTCCACAATACAAGATCCGCGTCTTTTCCAACTTTGATACTGCCCACTTTATCTTCTACTCTCAGAATTTTCGCCGGATTCAGTGTAACAAATTTCCAGGCTTCCTCCTCACTGATACCACCGTACTTTACTGCTTTCGCTGCTTCCTGATTCAGTCGACGCGCCATTTCCGGATCGTCGGAGTTATACGATACTGTTAGTCCTACTTTATTCATAATCGCTCCGTTGTATGGAATCGCTTCGTACACTTCATATTTATACGCCCACCAGTCACTGAACGATGAAGCCCCGCGAAGACCATGCTGTTTCATTTTATCAGCGACCTTAAAACCTTCAAGGATGTGTGTAAATGTGTTGACCTTAAAACCAAATGTATCCGCGACATGCATCAGCATGTTGATTTCACTTTGTACATAACTATGACAGGTGATAAATCGTTTGCTGTTAAGAATTTCAGCAAGCGCATCCAGTTCAAGATCCTTGCGTGGAGCAGACATTGAGCTTTTTGTTTTTGCATCAGCCGATGAATATTTTTTCATTTTTGCATCGTATTCACGAGCGCGCGTGAAATAATCCATATACACCTGTTCAACGCCCATACGAGTCTGAGGAAAGCGATACACCTGACGGTCGCCCCAGTTACTTTGTTTTACATTTTCGCCCAAAGCGAATTTTATAAATCCCGGCCAGCCCTGGAATTTCAGTTTCTCGGGAGACTGACCCCAGCGCAATTTTATCAATTGCGTCTGACCACCAATTGCGTTCGCGCTGCCGTGTAACAAATGGGAAGATGTTACACCACCTGCAAGCTGACGATAGATCTGGACATCATCCGCATCTACCACATCACCTATTCTGACCTCCGCTGAAGAACTCTGAGTCCCTTCATTCACCGCGTCAGAGACTGCAATGTGAGAGTGTTCATCAATGATGCCTGAAGTGAGATGCAAACCTGTTCCGTCAACGACAACACATCCGGCCGGGGCAGACAAATTTTTTCCGACTTGTTTAATCACACCATCGGCAATCAGGACATCCGTATTCTGGAGAACTCCATCAGACTCATTGGTCCAGACAGTAGCGTTTTTAAACAATGTCGTTTGCGCTTTCGGTAACTCCTTCCAGCCATAAGCCATGTTTGGATAAGACACTTTGCCATTTATTGTATTTTCTTTCTTCGTGCTGTCCTTCTTTGGCAATGCGACAAATGCGGAATCAAATTTTGCGGACCATTTTACCCAATCGCCGTTTGGTAAAGTTGCGTTCCCTGACCAGCGTACTCCCTGGTTTTCTTCCACCAGACCACTGAGTCGGTAAATCCCTTTTTGGTTCACGTTTCTTAAATTCAAATTGAATATTAAGAAGATTACCAATACGTGAAAAATTTGTTTTGATCAAATTAGTGTCTTCAAAAACACTCACTTCCGGATTCATTAACTCGCCCCCTGCTTTCATGCGCAAAACAGGTAAATTGCCAATAGATAATGTATAATTTCCACGAAGATCAGTGATGTTGTAATCATTGACAGTATATCGTTTTCCTTTTACCCAATTTTCATAAACAATATTGTCTTTATCGAAAAGCGATTTGGACACGATGATGAAATTAGCAAGCATGCCATTGCGCAATGATCCTAGTTGATCCGACAAACCAAGCATTTCTGCAGGCACTGTGGTCAGTGCTTTCATGGCCTGTTGTTCCGTCAGACCATTTTCAATCGCTTTGCGGATATTTTTCCAGAAATCATTTTTGTTTCGCAGATCGGAAGTTGTCAACGCGAATGTAACACCAGCTTTCTCAAGTGCAGCCGGATTACCAGGAGCAAGCTCCCACTGTTTCATTTGCCGGTAAGAAATATTCAGCGCGTCATACGGATCCGTCACATCGTATGCTTCCGGAAAATTAATGGGTACTATAAAGGAATTGCCGGTTTCTTTGATTTCCTGAATACGCTCGTATTCATCACCGGCACCTTTTAAGATGAAATTCACCCCGAATTCATCGCCAATCCGGTTTGCACGCAATTCATTTTGTTTGTCACCGGCATCAAAAATCTGAGAAAGTTTCTGCAGTTTATTAAATGCATCAAGACTGATGTTGAATTCCTTTTTATATCCGCCATTGCTGTACCATTGCGCGTCATAATAAGTTTGACGCAACAAAGCAATGGATCCCATCAGGGAAGATGGATAGTCTTGTGAAGAGGAACCTTTGTCAAAAGAATAATTTGCCGCTACTCGGTCACGCAAGATCAGATCATTCTCTTTTCCATCACCTAACAATGTAACTGTAGATGTTCCTCTGACAATTCCATCTTTTAAAATACTCTGCACCGCGCCAAAACCCAGCTTTCTCCATTCCTCAGCCTTTTTCGAATCCGCGCTGAAACTCCTGTAGGCATCGTACTCCGCACGGATAGCCTGGTTCCAACTGTAAGCACCTTTGGTATTGCTGAGAAATTGCGGAGCACCGTCTCCACCGGAAGCACGTTTCATTTCCGGTAATCCATAGTCAGTGAAAATATCAATGAGCGAAGGATAAATCACTTTTCCTTTCAGGTCAAAAACTACGGCATCCTTCGGAATGCTCAGCCCTTTTCCTGAATTGACAATTTTGCCATCACGCACAAGCAAGACTGCGGAATCGAGAACTGTTTTCTCGTCGATATAAATTTTTGCCTTTGTAAATGCAAAGAGCGTATGACGAGGATCTGTTGTACCATTTACAGGGAATGTTTCCTGGGCATATGTTGCTGAAAACAGCAATAGAAATATCCCGGAAAAGAACATAGAAATTTTCTGCATAATCTGCTTTTAGAGAGAGACGAATGTAAAGAATTAGCCCGAAATGGATCGTTAAAATTTCTTAACAATCGGGCATTTTGCAGGAAATATGGCGGCTGGGAGGGATTCTGGATTTTAGATTGATGATTGTAGATTGTTGATTTGGGTTATTGAGTTATTAGGTTATTGGGTTATTAAGTTATTAGGTTATTAGGTTATTGAAACAAGAACAAACCCAGAGCTCTGTGCTTAATACTTTATACTTTATACCATATACCTAATCCCTTACAACATGCAAGTGTCAAATTACCATTCCAACTCAAGAAAAACAGTTTTGCTTCCGCAATTTTGTATTTTTCGAAAAAATTTACCCCCTATGAAGAAATTAATTCTATTTGTTCTTGGCATCCTTCCCTCTCCTTTCTCCTCCGCGCAGGCATTTACAGATCTGAACTGGGGTTTGCATGGATTCACCGGAGCCAATGTGGCATTCGCGGATTATGACAACGATGGTGATCAGGATTTTGTCATGTCCGGGTTCGGTAGTACAACCGCCGAATGGACCGGTTTTTATCGTATTGACAATGGCAACCCGGTGCTGATTGATTCATCATTGATCAAGGTATCGAATGGCTCAGCAAATTGGGGAGATTATGATCATGACGGTGATCCGGATTTATTGATGAATGGTCAGACCAATGGAGGAGCCCAAACAGCGCTCTATAGAAATGACGGAACCAGTCTGCTCACTCCCGTTCCGAATAACGGATTACCCGGATTTATCGGTTGTATGCGCTGGATAGATTACGACCAAGATCAATTATTGGATGTGATCGCAAGCGGAATGATTGATGTAAATTTCATGGACACCACCATGCTTTTCCACAATGATGGAAATGGAATATTCACCCACGCAGCATCTTTTCCTTTCTCTTTTTTTGAAGTGGATATTCAGGTATTGGATTATGATGTAGATTCCTTCCCCGACTTTTTTATCACAGGCAGAGGATCATTCTCACCAAATGGATTTTGCGGACTCTTCCACAACGATGGCAACGGACAATTCACACAATCTCCTGATAATTTTCGTCGTCTATTTACGGGTACTGCGAAATGGGGGGATTATGACAATGACGGAGATCCGGATATCCTCGTTGATGGAATCGACAGTACGAATGCCGTGTTCACTTTGATTTACGAAAACAATTCAGGTTCATTCACTGAATTGCCCAATGTTCTCCCGGGAAGTGGAGAACCCGGCGCTGTAGACTGGGCCGACATCGACAATGACGGCGATTTCGACATCGCGATTTCCGGTTCACACCTGATGAGAAATGACGGAAACAATTTATTCGCCGATATTTCTCCATGGGACACCATGAATTTTGCCTTACCAATTACCTTTGCCGATTTTGATATTGATGGAGATCAGGATATTTTCTTTCTCAGTTATTTCGGATTTACGGGAACAACAATGTATCAGAATAATCTGTTTACCGGAATCAACAAGGATCCCCGCACAGAAAATCTTCTTCTCTATCCCAATCCTGCGAACACAAGCATTTCGATTCAGTCCGATATAGCATTGAATGCATCGTTTACCATATACGATACGCAAGGCAGAGCAATTCAAAGTTCAAATCTCAACGCGATTAAAAATTTAATAGACATATCACATTTCGAAACCGGTGTGTATTTTATAGAAATAAAAAATCAGGATTCAATCAGGAAACTTCGTTTTACAAAAATGTAATCAGAATGTTTGTTTAGTGAATGGTGAAGAGTGAATGGTGAAGAGTGAAGAGTGAATGGTGAATGGTGAATGGTGAATCAAAGAGTCTGTATACTGTTTAATAGATAATTTTTAGAAAATTAATACACACACTGGCGTGCGAGGGCGTCCATGAGCAGCGAGGACCGTGCATCGACCGGTAAAAAGAGATTATCCGAAAAATCGGTGCACGATACACGGTCATTATAGAATTTCCTCGCATTCGAGCATATAAATCCCGAAGGGATGCAATTACTATAGACTAAACCATGCGTCTTCCAGCTAAAAGCCCGAAGGGCTGACATTTTCATCTGAATCATGTCAGCCCTTCAGGCTTCTTGAATAATTTAGAATTGTATATCTATAATAATTGCATCCCTTCGGGATTTTGAATACCTACTCTTCGTTCTGCGGAATCTTTGAACAACGGTCTTGTGCGATAGAGGATTCTGCCGCATGCAGTATTCCCGCTGGCTCAAGTCTTTAATGAAAGTTAGTACCCCTGAAGCATGATCTCTTATAAAACCAATTTATTCGGGATTTCAAAACACTATGAATTTATAGGAAGAGAATGTAATAATTGGAAATACGACTGCTACTATTCATTTGAATTTTTTAATAAAAACCATTGATCTGTATTCCATTTTGGAAAAGGAATGAATAAATGGTATATTTCTAAGACTATTTACAATGTAAAGGGCCAAGTCCTCCGGCGCACAGGCTTTCGTTAAAGACTTGGCCCAGCATGAATGTGTTACTAGGATAGAACTTGAACAATTCAGATCAGGAATATACATTATTGAGTTAAAAAGTCGTGATATAAATTTAACTAAGAAAATAATTAAGCTATGAAACGATTATTCAAAATATTTTTAATAATTTATAGTTTGTTGTATACTATTTCGGCATATTCCCAATCCTGGCAGTGGGCAAAACAAATTAAAAATGTTTGTCAAAATGGCCCAATACAAATCATGACCTCATTTTCAGATGGAGTTAATACATATGTTCTTGGTTATTTCACGGATTGTATTTCCATTGGAACTGATACTTTGCAATCTAATGGAAGTTCTGATATGTTTATTGCTAAATATAATTCATTTGGTGACATTGTTTGGGTAAAACAATTCGGAGGCGATGGTTCCGATTTGTCCTCAAGGGAATATGCTTCAGGCGTCATTGATACAATAAGTCATTGCATATATGTTGCAGGTGATTTTAGTGGAAGCATGAGTCTTAGCCCGTCAATTGTATTGAATGGACCAACCACTTTTTCTGCTACTTTTCTTGCCAAACTTGATTTGAATGGGAATTTTATTTGGGGTAAAAAAATCGGGAATACAAGAAATTCCTTGTTATACCCATATTTACACAATGGTTTGCTCTACACCACAGGCGAAGTCTATGATACAATGTTTATTGATTCATATCTTCTTACTCGTGGTGAATTTCTTGCCCGGTTTGATTCGGTTGGGAATTGCTTATGGGCAAGGACAGTGATTAGCCCTAACACTTCAGCTTATATTCAAGCTTCATTTATTGATGAGGATATTGTTTTATCTGGAATTTTTAATCGTGACACCTTGAACATTGATACTATTTCATTGTTTGGGAAAGGAAATTATGATGGATTTTTGACAAGAATTGATAGTACCGGTAAAGTAAAGTGGGCTCAACAGATTGGATCAGTCGGGTTTGATCAAATCGGAGAAGTTTATATTGATAATAATAAGGATATTTATTTTGGAGGGAAATTCGAGGATTCTTTGACAATTGATTCAATATTATTAACAAACACAGGAACAGATCTTTTTTAGCGAAGTTAAATAAAGATGGAAATATATTTTGGCTAAAGCAAGGTCATAGTACTGGTACGAATAATAATATCTACAGGCTTACACCTTTTCATGATTCAGAAATAGTTATTACAGGTTCATTCAATGCTAGCATTACTTTTGGTAATCAAAACATGTCTACTTCATACAATCAGGATATGTTTCTTGCCAGATTTAATGATGATGGATTGTGTTTGGGAGCTGACCATTTTGGTGAGGCAAATGGTTTATGTGTTGTAAGTGATAATTCGGATGGACTTGTGAGTATTGGCAAGTTTAATGACACAGTTACATTAAATGGAATTGTGTTAAATTCTGTGGGAGCTGTAGCTGACGTATTTATAGCTAAACATAGTGCTCTAACTGAAATTCACGAGACCACGGAACGCCGTAACAATTCATTATTAATTTATGCAAACCCAAATCAGGGGATTTGCAATATTCAGGTTCCTGAAGAGTTTCGTGGAGAAAAATCTCTGACCTTGAAAGTATATGGACAAAATGGAGCGCTGTTGAAAATTATTTCTATTGATCCGGGAAATGATGATGTTGATCTAACAATAGAAAACGAAGCAAAAGGAATTTATACTGCAATATTGAGCAACGGTAAAAAACAATTTACTGGAAAAATAATTTTCGAATGATCGATTTGAATCTTGGTTATGATACAGTATTTCTAATTTATTGAAATGTTGATAACGATAAAACAAACTATTGTTTAATAATTTTAAAAACAGATTGATTAAATTTCGATTGCACTTTCACGAGGTAAATGCCTGACTGGAGCGAAGGAAAACGTAGTCTGTATCCATTTGCGTTACGGTATGCTTCGTAATTTATCTCCTTACCAAGTACATCACTCACACTCCATTTCAATTCCGAAAAATCCATTTTTCCGAAATTCACCTGCAGATCTTCTGTAACAGGATTGGGCGAATAGCTGAGGACAAATTCTGTTTCCGGTTCGTTAACGAAAGAGCTTGTACACAGCTGACAATTCCTGAGTACAGAAACAGCAGTATCATTCGTCACCAGTGAATCAAAACGCAAACCTTCCGGACAATTTCCTTTGAGCTGAAAATTCAGCCAGGGGATTAGCAATCTGTTGATTGTCGCCTGTTGACTGGCTCTGGAAATAGCAGGAGCCGGTGTACAGGAGCTTTCGCCTATGGAACACAAAACATTCGCGTCCGCCATCTGGCAATGACTTCCTCCATGAATGGTGATCAGCGATTTACAGGTACTGTGCAGGGAATCATACATCGGTAATTGATTGCCGGCAATTGGCGTTACACAATCATTTTCTCCCGCGAACATAAGAGCGGGAAGAGTAATTCCGGAAGCAGCCTGAATAGCGGATGGATTGGTTTCCGCGGCGGCAAGATTCGCCAGTGCTGTGATGTGCGTATTGTATTGCACTGCCAGAAAACTTGCGCCTCCACCCATGGAATGTCCCATCACACAGGATGTTGAATCCACTCGGTTAAAAAACGCGGAGCCTGAATTTTGTCCTTCTCCCTGCAATGCATCCACAAGAAATGCAAGATCTTTTCCCAGCTCCGCATGCTGGGGTGAAAAACCGGTTTCGGTAATCGGAAATGCAACAATGTATCCTTCCGCCACAAGAGCATTCCAGAGTGTGGTATATGCGTCCCAGGTCATCACAAAACCATGACCAAAAATTACAAGTGGAAATTTATCGGTATTCAGCTGGGTGATTGTTACATTGTCACCATCTGTATCCGCTGGATAATAAACTTCCGTCTGGATCGCCCTGCTTCTGTTCGGATCCGTAAAGCTGATCGTACGATGTCCTACATGATAAGGCTGGGCAATCGCGCCGGAGCAGTACAAACAGACAGTAAAAAACAGGACAATACAATTTTTCATCTCTCAAATTTACAATTCAAACAACACTGTTTACATATTGTTCTCTAAAAATTAAATTTACCCCGAAATACTGTCATTTAGCTTCAATAAACAGTAAAAATCCCGGTCAAAAGTATCCTTTGCGGGAAGATAATTTTACCTATTTTTGGCGCAAACACAAACCGATGGACTCCTCCTTACTTGCAAAAATTCACATGGTCAGCGTGATGATCTTCCTGCTGATTTATGTTGTTAAAACTGTTCTTTTATTCAGCAACCGGGCCAGCCTTGACAAATTTACCCGTGTGATCAAGGTTCCTGAAATGATCATCAGCACCTTGTTTCTGGTAACAGGTTCATGGCTGTACATCCAAATCGGAGGAATCAAAATGTTCCACCTGATTAAACTAGCCTTTGTTTTGATTTCCATTCCACTTGCAGTAATTGCCTTCAAGCGTTACAACAAGGCACTTGCATTGTTGTCCCTTTTATTGATCATTGGAGCTTATGGACTTGCTGAGATGAGTAAAAACAAACCCTTTATTCCCGCGAAAGTTGTCGTGTCAAATGACGATGGCAGTCAGCTTGTGATCGGAACCCGCACGTATGCAGCCAACTGCGCATTCTGTCACGGTACAGACGGTAAAAAAATGTATCGCGCCGCTACGGATCTGACTCGTTCAACATTGGATGCAACTCTTGTTCAGCAAATGGTGAGGGAAGGTAGCAAAGGGAAGATGCCTGCATATGCCGGGTATCTCAGTTTAGATGAAATCGCAGCAGTTGGAGTGTATGTTCAGACATTACGCTCAGCTCCGGCCGTGAATCAATGATTTCCACCAAACAACTTCTACCTGGAAAAGAAAAACAGATATAACCGAACGGACTTTTGATAGCCCATTAATTTCTGCAATGTATTTTATAAAAAGGAACGTATCCGCGTTCCTTTTTGTGTTTTTACCGTTTATTGAGCCAAAATGAAGCCTTAGAAACTTATTTTTCTTTTTAAACTACCTTTGCATTCCTTCATGCAGTCCACGCTCAAGCCGAAAATTAAGTCCGTACTGAAAAAACTCCTGTTTGGTTCAGGAATCGTATTTCTGTTTCTGGTTTTATTCGCCTTTACAACAGGTCCGTTTTGGATGTATTACAACCTTGGATCCGGTCAGGCCAAAATGAAAGAAGCGCCTGCAACCATTGTACTGATGGGTGGTGGCGGCTTTCCAAGCGAATCAAATCTGATCAGAGCGTATTACACCATTCATGCAGCCAAAACATTTCCAAACGCGAATGTCCTGCTTACATTGCCCGGCGACAGTCTTGACAGCAACAGCAGTGTTTTTCGTTTTCGGAATTATCTGATTGAACAGGGAATTGATTCGACACGCATCCTGCTCGAATGCACCGGAAAAAACACTCGTGGTCAATGTCTGGAGATATCACGTATGATCAATATGTTCAATCCTCTGCTCGTCATCTCTTCACCCGAACACCTGAAACGTTCAGTACTTTGTTTTCGCAAAACAGGTTTTAAGAATGTGAGTGGAATTCCAGCTTTCGAAACGGCGATTGAGTCCAATTTATTTTTCAGTGAAAAAAAACTGGGCGGAAGAAAAATTCCGGGAACTGATGTCGGAACAAATTTACAGGTGCGCTATCAGTTTTGGACACATTTACGATATGAAGTGATTGTGATACGGGAATATTCAGCACTGGCTTATTATAAAATGAAAGGCTGGATTTAACATCAATCCAAATTCAAAAGAAAAATAAAGCATATAAATTTTCAATACACGATATTCACTCTTCTATTCATTAAGAATTAAAATTACAGAATGCCTCAAACACCCGTATCTACAGCCCGAAAGCAGGAAACCTGCATCCTGATCGGACTGATTCACAAACACCAGAATGAAAATCAGGTTACCGAATACCTGGATGAACTTGCATTTCTCGCTGAAACTGCCGGAGCATTTACGGCACGTCGTTTCACACAACGTATGGAACATCCGGATTCAAAAACATTCATCGGCAGTGGTAAGCTTGAAGAGATCGCGGCGTATATCAAAACCAATTCCATTGATCTCGCCATTTTCGATGATGAACTCAGCGGAACGCAAATCCGTAACATCGAAAAGGCTTTGGAATGCAGAATCCTTGACCGGAACAATCTCATTCTGGACATCTTCGCGAAACGCGCGAGAACGGCACAAGCCAAGGCACAGGTGGAGCTAGCGCAATATCAATACCTGCTACCCCGTCTGACACGCATGTGGACTCACCTTGAAAAGCAACGTGGTGGAATCGGGATGCGTGGTCCGGGGGAATCGGAAATTGAAACTGACCGTCGTGTGATTCGCGACAAACTCGCGAAGCTGAAAGGCAAGCTACGGGATTTTGAAAAGCAAAGCGCGACACAACGTAAACAACGCAGCGAATTGATCCGTGTTGCACTGGTGGGATACACGAATGTCGGCAAGTCGACACTGATGAACCTGATCAGCAAGAGCGATGTTTTCGCGGAGAACAAATTATTCGCGACACTCGATACGACTGTGAGAAAAATCGTTTATGACAACATTCCGTTTTTGCTTTCCGATACGGTTGGATTCATACGCAAACTTCCTCATGACCTGATCGAATCTTTCAAATCAACGCTCGACGAAGTTCGTGAAGCGGACATACTCATTCATGTAGTGGACATTTCACATCCGCAGTTTGAAGATCATATTAATGTTGTGAACCAGACATTGGTGGACATCGGAGCAACCGACAAACCAACGCTTTTGGTATTCAACAAAATCGACGCATATCATTACATACCAAAAGAAGAAGACGATCTCACTCCTGCTACGAGAGAAAACATGACTCTTGAGGATCTAAAAAAATCCTGGATCTCCAAGATCCCGGGAACCTGCATTTTCATTTCGGCGGTGAATCGAACCAATGTTGAAGAATTGCGTCTTACTCTGACGGCGAAAGTGAAAGAATTACATTTCCAACGTTACCCGAATTATCTCGAAAGAAATAATCAGGAAGAATAAAAAACGGCGCGAAGAAATTCTTCGCGCCGTTTTTTTGAGATAAAATTTTTATCAGAAAATATATCCGATTGCTAATCCAAATCCACGAAGACTTGGCAAACCGGTCTTGTATTCAACATTTACTTCACTTGCTGTAACAGTTGTTTTCAAAGAACCTACAGGAACATCTGTTGTGGAGAATTCATCACGTAAATCCTGTTGTTGCGCCGCATCAAAATTTCCTTTTCCGGTAAGTTCAACTTTGCTACTGCTAAAACCGGCACCAATAATCCACCAGTCCAGTGTAACATGATCTCCAAATTTCCATTGGTTTCCAATCATCAGTCCAACTCCTATTCCTGACAAACTACCTTCCATTGAAGCTACATCTTTTTGACCATTATCACGGTCGTAAGAAAAAGAATAAGTGCTGGTAGTATACTTTGAATAACGAAGATAGGGAGCAAGATAAAAGCCCTTTGGAGCATGTTTTTTTACGTACCAACGATATTCAGGCGTAATCGAAAATCCGGAGAAAGAAATATTTTTCAAATTTCCGCTGGAATCATCGGTTGTGATAGCAGTGGGTAAGCTTCTACTTGGCAGATAACTTAAACCAAGAGCAACAGAAGAAGATCCGTTTAAAGTATATTCATCCTGGAGATAAAAATTCCCAAAACCAATTGATGTCAGATTTAATTTAATAATATTTTGATTTCCGTACATTTTTGAAGCATCCGGATTGTCCTGTGCCATAACTGAACATGTCAGCAGTACTGCGGATAGTGCTAAGTAAAATTTTAATTTCATGTTGTGTAGTAGTTTTTGAGTAAGGGTTAAGATTAATAGTCAAAAATATTTCGTCTGCCGGTTATGGCAGTAATTATATTCCGATGAAATGTTATTTATCTGCCGACAGTGAAATGTGTCTGATACAAGGCATTGTTTTGCTGATCGAGCAAACTCAGATAATATGTGCCATTCGCCAAAGCGGATACGTCAACAGCGGTTTCTTTTGGTTCGATAAGATTGCTGGCTACCAATTGACCTTTCACATCAAAAATGCGATAAGTGAGTTGAATACTTTTCTCCAGTTCAACATGAATGTTTAGCTGATTCACCGCAGGCACCGGATACAAAGCAACAGATTGGATAACGTTTGGAACTTCATCGATTCCGATCAGCGAAGAAAAATACAAGCTATCTACCTGCAAGGTGCTACCTGTTTCACCCGGACCGTTTCCGAAAGCAATTGGTGAACGCGGTGAAGATTGAATCCAGATAAGAGAAGTGTCAGGGTTGCCAAGATTTTTCCGACTCATCAGAATGGAAAACTGTGTGTAGACATTGTTTTGAATATTTGTTTTGAATAATCCTGTAGCGATGGTATCACGACTGGAAGTTCCCGTATTATAACGTGAAAGCAACACTTCAACAGAACCGGTATCTGAATTTACAGGAGTGTATTTGTAATATCCATTTAACTGACCATGCGCGGCATTGTCAGGAGTACCACCGGTTGGAGTGATACTAAAACTCGTAAGGTTTGTAATGACAGTTCCGTTTGACGCGCAACCAGGTAATCCCGGAACAACAGGAATCGGGCCTGGTGAGGCGTAGAATGTCCAGCTGGTGAGGCGTAAGGATGCATTACCGGATTGTACATCTGAAATATCCTGCACAGCACTATGCTGTGGAAGAACATTGGTAAAAGATACGCTATCGGTCGTATTCCATGATGTCGGAATTTCAACTGCCCCGTAAGGAGTCCAACTTTCAAATGTTCCGTTTGGAACCTGAGCGAAACCCGCCAGTGATAAACAAATCAAAAGACAGGATGAGAAGATTTTTTTCATGATATTTTCCGGAATTAGAGGCTGTTCAAAAGTAACAAATTAATGAAAAAGGCAAAAAAAAAGAGCGATGAACAGGATCATCACTCTTTTCCATTAAATTTCTTGGATTAACCTCCAATTGTAACTTTCAGACGGGTACCGACTTTCAGGTCATTGGACTCAAGGCGGTTGATCTGTTTGATGGATTCAACGGTCATTCCACCATAACGTTGCGCGATTTTCCAGAGAGTATCACCCGGCTGAACAACGTGGTAGATTATTTTGCTATCGTTCGTTTTAACATTTGAAGAAGTGACAACTTGGTGAGCTTTGAGCCTGGGCAGCTTGAACAGGTTGGTTGGTTTCTGTGGAAGAATCGCTCACACTTGAATTCAATGCTGTTGTATTCGCTTTTTCAGGTGAAGATTTCATAACCAGTTTGCCCTCCGCTTTCCGTGGAGCATTTACATATACCGTGAGTTTCTGTCCGGCTCTGAGTTTGGTACTCTTCAGATGGTTCCATCGTTTCAATTCCTGAACCGAACAGCTGTAACGGTTCGCGATGGTTTGAAGATGTTCACCACTTCTGACTTTGTGCAATTTCCTGGTCAGCTGATCGCCTTGTTCTGAATCAGTATCCCGAACATCCGCGGCAACAAAGGAAGCCTGAGCTACAAGATCCTGTTGCTGATAGATGTTGTCTATACTCGCGATATAGGTATTGATCTTGTTTGTTGGAAGGCGCAATGTCATCGGTTCATCGCTGTCGGGAATCACACCCTTTTTATACACAGGGTTCAGATAAGCAAGCAATTCAACAGGAACATTGATCGCGTCAGCTACATTACGCAGTTGCATTTTGCGGTCGACCATCACTGTATCCGCTTCGAAATAACTGATCACCGGTGGAACAGATGTGAGGTTGTGTTCAGATGAATAATTCATCAGGTAAGTAACGGCGATGAATGCCGGAACATAACCACGTGTTTCTTTGGGCAGATAAGGGCTGATTTCCCAGAATGTTCTCTTTCCACCGGAACGGGCAATGGCACGGTTCACATTTCCTGCGCCACAATTGTAAGCGGCAATTACAAGCAGCCAATCGTTGTAGATGGCATACATGTCTTTGAAATACTGAGCTGCAGCCATTGTCGATTTCACAGGGTCACGGCGCTCATCGATGTAAGAGTTTACTTTCAATTTGTACAGCTTGCCGGTCGCGAGCATGAACTGCCACAAACCTGTTGCTCCCACACGGGAAACAGCAGTTGGGTTCAATGCGCTTTCAACAATAGACAGATATTTGAATTCAAGAGGAAGACCCTGCTGATCAAAAATTTGTTCGTACAAAGGGAAATACAAATTCGCCAGACCCATTACACGTTCTGTCAATGCACGTTTACGCAATGCATACAGGTCGATGTATTCCTGAACCTGGCTATTGTATGCTAAAGGAATTGGTGTTTGAATTTTCTCGATACGCTTACGATAGATATCGTCGGCATAGGATGGGACTTCGTAGGGTTGAAAGTTATTGCCTTGCTGTGTACCGGAGCTCGCGAAGCTGAGGCGCTGAATGTAATTCAGGCTTACCAGGCTGTCGAGAGTCGCTGCAATCGGATCGTATGTTCCACTTGCAACGGCCTGCTCAATCACTGCATCGGGCGACTGTGCCACGAGCTGCTGCGAGCCGACGAACATCAGAGAGGCAAACAGTGATGTCGCAAGTATGTGTTTCATGTAATTTCTCATTTCAATTCTCCGTTTTTTCGGGGATTAAATCTACATCGGTTATTTTCTTAGGAGGATTGCAAAGATATGGTTTTCTGTTAATTATAAATCAATTTACGATGAAAGCGTCATGAAGTTGACCCTAAGGAACTGACTTTCTTACACATGTATATTGTGTTAAAAAAGAGCATGCATTCTTCATTTAAAAACCTAAATTGTAGCTAGTTGTGATCGCCTGAATATCAATGGAATAGACGGTTGTGAAATTTGGAGTTTAGAGTCCGGACTCAGCTTAATTTCACCATTCACTCTTCATTACCTGAAATTTTCCAGAGATGTATTGCTCATCACAATCCCGTATCACAAGTTGATACTGTCCTTCCTGCATTCCGGAAACATCTTTTTCAAATGGAAGAGAAATATTTTCTTTTTTGAAAACACACCGCCCACTGACATCATAAATAAAAAAGGTGATCGGAAATTTTAAATTGAGGGTCCCGTTCAGACTAACAAATATTTTTTTTGCTGATGGGTTTGGATAAACAGTAACACTTACTTTTAATTCAAGTTCATCAATTCCTGTAACTGGTTCATAGTAATAAAAGAACTGGTTCTCATTCTCCCATTCGTTCTCCTGAACGATCCAGTTTTGAAAAATAGAATACACCAGATTTCCATTGCTATCATAGGTGTAATTCAATAAACTCCCATTGTAATAAGAAGAAAGCAGTGTATCGTAATTTTCATATAAATAAGTCACAGGATGATACACCGAATCATATGAAACACTCCACTTTTGCAAATGATACCAGGATGAATCTACTGTGTCCCATCGATAAATGAATGCATTGAGCAGATGCTTTCCGGAATCATACGTATAATCTGTTCGCCTTTGTGGTAACCATGTATTGAAGGACATATCCCATCGCTCTGTCAGGTACACTGACAAAGTTGAGTCGGTTGCGTAGCCAGACGAATAACGGTATTGGTTCTTCCAGGTGTTTTGATCGTATACCTGCTGAATTTCTTCCGTCAATAAATCCGCGTTGGAATAAGTATACAATGCCCTTCCCGTATAGATCCATTGTTGTATGCCCGGGTTATACAAGAAGGAAGTTTTATCGCTTTGTAAATTGTTTGTTCCATACCCGAAGGAATCCTTTTTAGCATTTTCCCATTGTCCCAGGAAATTCTGTCCGGTGATGAGTAAAATCTGATCCGAACCGGTATAGCTATAAAGCGTGCGATAGGAAAGGTACCATGATGTGCCGTTCGAAGAGTAATTCAGTTCATAATCGCTGAGCTGATTGGGTAAATAGTAGTAACGAACACTATCAGCATTGCTGAAAACATGAAAAACATCGTCATACAGCTGATTCACACGGGCAATCTTGCGAAACGAAGGGGTATTTGTGAAAAAGCGGAACTCATTCGACTGCAAAAACCCAGTTTCTTCATTAAAAGAACCTCTGTTCTGCGCCCACAAAGGGTTTTGGAGATATATACTCAGTAAAAAAAGAGTCAGTAGGCTAAAAAAACGGCTCATGCAGGGCTGATTTTACTATCAAAGATAGGAATTTCAATCCTACGGAAGCTGATTGACCAACGCTTGAAGGCTATTGGTGGAATAGTTCAGGGTCTTTACCGAATTAGTTGGACTTCCACCTGTCCACGGTGGTATTTTCGATACGTCCTAACCAATCTGTGTGGGGCAAATAGCCTGCGAAGCTGGCAACACACAGGATTCCTTCTCGTCAAACCACAACAGCATTTGGCTGCTTCACAGCGGCCCTGACTTAAACTGTCTCAACATGGCAATGGAAACTGCGCTACTGGGCTGTGCTTTGCCCTTAGTGATTCAAAAATTACAAGAGATGCTGATCCGAAAAGGTTTTCGGGTGCAAACACTTCGTGAACACACGACCATCATTATGGCTTACCAGGACGGAACCTGGTTCAGAAGTCCAAAACAAGTGGTGCTGGAATTAAGTCCTGTCGAGGATTCCATCACACGTGTTGACGTAACGGCCATCATTGATGCAAAGAAAAAAGACCCTGAAGCGGAAGAAGTCATAGAAGAAAAAATCGTTTCCGCGATCTACCAAAATTTTAAACCAACTAATGAAACACGCTATGGGATTTGATGAAATTACCCCGCATCTGAATAAGATCGCGACACTTTATCTGATAAATAATAAGCGAAAGGTGGGGTGGATCTTTGTGGATAAGGCCAGTGGATCCAATACAATGCAGGAAATTTATTTTATCAGTGTACAAAAAGGAAAACGCCTGATCAATGCACTGGAAAATCACGATCACAAAGTACTGGAACCTTTCCGGGAAAGTATTCCACTAACCATGATCGAGCGCATTCGCTCCACAAAATAAAACTCGGAAATTTTAAAAGGAGAGAAGAACTATTTCTTCTCTTCTTCTTTTGTATCAACGCCATTTTTGGCGTCTTTGAATTCCTTGATTCCTTTTCCCAATCCACGAGCCAGATCAGGCAGACGTTTAGCGCCAAAGAACAGGAGGATAATAACCAGAACGAGAAAAATTTCTCCTCCACCCATTCCGCCAAGAAATCCAAGAAGTACTTGAAGTGTCATTTTATCTTTGAATTAATGCACTACTGGTGCGGTTGTAAAGGTAGATATTTTCATTGGCTAAGCCATAAATTAGCCGCCTTTTTATCATTCAAGCCAGAATTGTACTATCAAGTCCTGTTTTTGTTATCCAAAAGAGGGTTTCAATTATCAATTAATGGATAATTGAGGCGATTTGCGGTTAATTTAAATAGCTCACCTTTTCGCAGCCAACCATCCTTCCGGATCCATTTTATTGCTGCCCCGCCAGATTTCAAGGTGTACTTCAGTCTTCCCTTCGTCCTCATTTGTCTGAACCAAACCAATCGGTTGTTTGGTGATGACTTTATCGCCGGCCTTCACGAAGACTTCCTGCAGGTTGGAATAGAGGGTGAAATATTCACCATGCTGAACAAGGATCGCGTATTTGTCCACGACCATAATTACCCTTAACACTCTGCCGTCAAAAATCGCCCTTGCTTTCGCGCCTTTTTTGGAATTGATATCAACGCCATTATTATTTACTACCACATCTCTCCACACCGGATGCGCATGTCGGCCAAAGGAACTACTGATGATTCCCTGCTCCACCGGCCAGGGTAAACGGCCTTTGTTACTTTCGAAATCATTACTCAGCTTGATCGCTTCCGGAGTGCTTGCCAATACACTGGTTGAATTCGCGCTGCTGACATTCTCAATTTTCTTATTCGAAACATTCGCGCTTCCGGAGCTTGCATTTTTCTTTCTTGCCGCTGTACGCGCGGATTCTATTTCCTTACGGATGATGTCTTCAATCTTCGATGCAAGGATTTGCTCCTTTCTTTGTTTCTCACGCAACTCCGCCCGCAGTTTCTTTTCCTTTACAGTCAGATTATTGAGCACACTTACCTGTTCCTTTTTCTCCTTGCTGAGATCCCGCTTCTCCTTTACCTGAACTGTCAGTAATCTCGATTTATCTTGTTTTACATCCTGCAACTCACGCTTCTTTCCATTCAATGAGTCCTGTACCTGCACGATCAGATCGCGCTGACGCAAACGATATTCACTCAGTTGTCGCAAATACTTAAGACGCTTGTAAGCCTGGTTGAAACTCTCCGCGGAAAAAATGAATGCCAGTCTGGAATAATTTCCCTGATTCTTATAAGCATAATACAGCATTTCAGCGTATTGCTTTTTCAAGCCATCCAATCGTGAATTCAGTGAATCGATCCGCGTGGAGACATGACCGATTTCATGATCCACAACATTCAACTCCGTGTTGATCGTACTGATGAGCTCCGCACGGTAGGAAATTTTTTGATTGAGGGCAATCAGTTGTGAAAGTGAAGCGGATTTATTTTTCTTCGTCTGACTGAGCAACTCATTGGTATATTCTATATCCTGACGAATCTGTGCTTTCTTACGCTCCAGTTCCTTCTTGGATTGAGCAAAAGCAATTATCTGAATAAGAAAAAAAACGGTCAGCAGGATAAAACGAATCGTCATCCCAAACCACCTGTTCCCCCCATCCCTGCTCATTTCCTGCTTATGCATTTGTATTCAGTGTTGCCGCGGATTATTCCTCGAACGATAATTTGTATTCAAGATTGAACGGAAAAATTGACTAAAAGTTATAGAAAAACTTACAGATTTTATCGGGATCAGGAAAAGGATGCGGAACCCTTGTAAATACCCGGGAAATGCCTGCTTTTAACAGAATTAACTGAATTGTCAGAATCAGGGTTTACCACCTAATTCCCGGAAGGCGCAACTACCCTTTCGTATTTTTCAGGAACTGAAAAAGGCATGGAAAATTCTTCATTGGCTGTAACCTTTGTGTACTCCAGTTTGATGATAATTGGAGAAGCTGAAGAAATGGTCACCACCAGGTTGCCAGGGAAAAGTTCGGAATTCACATCCATGAAATTCTTATAGTTCGCTTCAATCCAACGGTCTTTTTTGTCATCGGTAATTCTGGATTTCGCGATCCGGTAATTGCCATCGATCCAGAAATCCTGGATAATAGGTTTACTCGGATCTTTTTCTTCCTGAACCCTTTTGGCCTGACGTTTATTGAGTGTACTCAAAATAATATAAGGTTCATCCTCGTACATCGATTTCAGCTTCTCATTTTTTAAGTACGGAAAATAATTCCCGACAATCACTGCCTGAATCATGTCATAATTGACATCCGATTTCAGCAATTCTTCCAGATAATTATAATCTCTTGCACTAAACTTTTTATGTACACGATCCAAAATCATCAGGCTGTCACGATTGATCAGCACACGTGCCGCTTCTATTCCCAACAATGGTGTGATTGAGATCCAGATCGCGCTGTCTTTTCTTACTCTCAAATTGACATCAAATGTGTTTGTTTCACCACTCTTGTCGGTATAATCGACAGTAGCTTTGGCGGTGAGCCATTCAAAATTAAATTGCCTGGACAATACACTATCAAAAACACTGATGACTTCTTCTCCTTTCAGCTTTACGGGTGCAGGAGGTGTTTCGACAATCTTCCGAGTTGTTTTGCAACTGAACAGGAACACAAGCAATGTGGAAAAAAGAAATATTCGTCCGTGAGAACGAAATGAAATGCTAAACCGGTTTTGAAGGTAAAATTTATCCATGAGCCAGGAGAACATCAGCGGCGATAAAATGCCGCCGGTATTAATCGAAAAGTTTTTTCTCCTGAATTTTTTTATCCAAAAACTCGGAACCATCACCGGCATCTTTGGCTTGCTGCCAATAATCCAACGCTTTGATTGTATCACCGAGTTTAAAGAGAACATCGCCATAATGTTCCAGCAATGTACCGCTTTTACCCGGAGTATTGGCAATGGCTTTTTCTATCCAGATTTTCGCGTCGGAATATTTGCCCATTTTATACATGATCCAACCGTAAGTATCCTGGTAGGAAGCCTGGTTGGGTTCCAAAGCATTACTTTGTCCACTCATCACTTCCGCCTTATCCAGTTTTTCTCCGCGAAGTGATAAATAATACGCGTAATTGTTCAACACCGTCGCGTTCTTTGGGTCTAGCTCAAGTGCTTTGTCGTAATTTTCTTCAGACTTCGGAAAATCTTTTAGTTCCTGGTAAGTGTCACCCAGACTCGCATAAAACTGAACTTCCAGATTTTTATTATCCACCACCATTTTCAATCCGGTCTGGTATGCCGCGACTGCATCAGTATATTTTTTCTTTTGCGAACACGCCACACCTTTCAGGTAATATACTTCCGGCTGATCAGGAAATAAAGTGAGTGCTTCTTCGCTCTCGACAAGCAGTGAATCCCAGGCCTGCAATTGTGCTTCGAGATACATGATCTGCCTGTAGACAATAAATTCTTTGGAACCGAGTTCTCTTGCTGTTTTGAATTCGACCAAAGCTTCAGCGGTTTTTTTATCCTGGTATAAAAAATCACCATAGACAGCATGAGCACGTGATTCATTTGGATGTGCTTCAATGAGAAGACGGCACATATCCAAGGCCTGTTCCTTGAGTTCAGGATGCAATTCAACGAGTGCAAAATAAGAACTGAGGATACTCAGCTTTGTTTCGATATCAAGATCTTTATTCTGAAAAGCCTTTTTTAATTCTTCTACTGATTTTTCTTTATCTCCATTATTCCGGTAATAATCAGCGAGTGATAAATGGATGTATGGATTTTCAGGATCTATCTTTAGAATTTTGTTGTAGGTCTCCAGCGCTTTTTCTTTTTCACCCATCGATTGATACAATTCCGCCAGCATGCCATAGGATTGAGCCTCATTGGGATTGCTTTCGATCAGTTTTTGCAATTCCGCAACAGCTTTATCATTCTTGTTCATTCGCTGATACAGCCGGGCTTTCTGCATACTGAGATCCTTGTTGATGCCGGTCTTTGCCTCAAGCTTGTCATACACTTTGATCGCCTCCGCTGGTTTTTCGGCATACAACAATGCCGATGCCCATTCGTAATAATAATCTACACGATCAGGATAGGTGTTGACCAGCTTTTCAATGACAGTCGCCGACTCATCGAATTTTTTATTCTTCTGCAAAACATCAGCATAGGTCATGGTATACCATGGATTGGAAGGATCAATCAGGTATGCGCTTTTGCTGAAGAACAACGCGTCGGTAAATTTCTTTTGCTCGCCATATATATTCGCGAGTTCATACATCGCGGCGGCGTTGTTCGGATCTTTGCGGATCACTTCAGCGAAAAGATCAGCGGCATTGTTGTAGTTGCCCAGGAGTTTTTCCTTGTTCGCATTGAAGAATAAAAAAGTAACCTCCGCGCGCTGACCGTCAGACAAAGTATTCTTTGAAACCTTTGGGGAAGAAGTAGTGGATTGAGTGCTCTTGCATCCTGTGATCAACAGGATGGCAACAATGAGCATTGCAAAATATCGGTTCATGGAGGAGAGTTCATCCACACCTGTTCCTTCCGGATTTTCTGTTTACAAAAAAGCAAACAGAGATGCTGCAGGGCAGGCTGTGGTTTTAGTTATGGGTAGAGTAATCGCTGAGACTCAGTTGTTCGGGTGAATTGTTGTATTCCGCAAAATGTCCGATCATGGAATTATCAAGAACACTGTTGCGGACTTTTGTATTGGTTTGAATGATGCAGTTTTTTATGACTGAAGATTCAATTTTCGAATTCGCACCAATCGATACATGCGGACCGACGATAGCGTTTTTCAATTCAACATTGTCGCCAATATAACACGGCTGTATGATGACAGAATTTTCTGATTTCACACTTTTGGAAATCATATTTTCTTTTTGATGAATCTCAAGGACACGTTTGTTGGTGTATACTGTGGCGTCTTTATTTCCGCAATCCAGCCATTCATCGACTTTACCGGGAACAAAACGGGTTCCTTTCTGCTTCATATTCTCCAGCGCGTTGGTGAGCTGGTATTCTCCTTTTTCCTTGATGTTGTTGTCGATCAGGTATTGCATTTCCTTGCGGAGATAATCGCCGTCTTTGAAATAATAAATTCCGATGATGGCAAGATCCGATACAAAGGTCTGAGGTTTCTCCACAAAATCAGTGATGGTTCCTGAATCATTGACTTTCACGACACCAAACATGCGCGGGTCATCAATACGGTTAACCCAGATTACACCGTCCTGGTTTTCATCGATGGTAAAATCGGCACGAAACAAAGTATCCGCGAACGCCACAATCACTTTACCTTTTAACGCAGATTGGGCGCATAATATTGCATGAGCAGTTCCAAGTGGTTCATCCTGGTAATGAATGGTTCCTTTTGCGCCGAGGCTGCTTGCAATGGCAACCAGCTGAGCTTCCACGTCTTTCCCGAAATCTCCGATCACAAAGGCAATTTCCTCAACTTTTTCTTTACAAACCTTGGTGATGTCTTCCACCAGCCATTGTACAATAGGTTTTCCGGCAACAGGGATCAAAGGTTTCGGAACTGTCAAGGTATGCGGCCGCATCCTTTTTCCCATTCCAGCCATCGGTACGATTATTCTCATTGAATTGATGTTAGGTATTAGGTATTAGAATTTAGAATTTAGAATTTAGAATTTAGAATTTAGAATTTAGAATTTAGAATTTAGAATTTAGAATTTAGATAAAATTTGCCTTGTATCCAAAATTTTTTTAATTTGTATGGCTTAAGCAAATTGACTTTTGACTTTTGACTTTTGACTTTTGACTTTTGACTTTTGACTTTTGACTTTTGACTTTGAACTTCGAACTTCGAACCACTAAACCCCCGTCGATCCAAAGCCCCCGGCTCCACGTCCGCTTTCTGCAAGTTCGCTGACTTGTTCCCAGCTTACCTGTTCATGTCGGGCGATGACGAGTTGTGCGATCCTTTCTCCATTTTCGATCGTGAAAGGTTCATTGCTCAGGTTAACGAGGATAACTTTAATTTCTCCACGATAATCCGCATCTATCGTTCCCGGTGAATTGAGAACAGTAACCCCTTTCTTTGCCGCCAGTCCGCTTCGTGGTCTGACCTGCGCTTCAAAACCAACAGGCAATTCAATGAACAGGCCCGTTGGTACGAGTGTGCGTTCAAGGGGTTTCAAAACAACAGGGGAATTTAAATTGGCTCTGAGATCCATTCCTGCTGCATGGGCAGTTTCGTAAGAAGGTAATGGATGGGCAGACTGATTGATGATACGAACGTTCATGCTTTTTCTGAAAATACAATACCACTTCATCCGGAATTTCTTTACCGGCGCAGGGATTATTTCACCCTGCGAAGGTATGCAATTTTCTTCCTTTCAAAGACCCAGATCAGCCCCAGCCAGCTTAGCATTAATAATGTGTTAATCAACAAGATAACAGGCATGTTTTCCGGAAAAAACCCACGCAGATACAAACTTACCACGTAAATAATGACAGCTGAACCGATGGATGTTGCAAAGGATTTGAGATCGTAAGGAACAGGATAATGTCTTTGTCCATAGATATAGGAAACGATCATCATGGATGCATAACAAATAAAAGTGGCCCATGCAGCGCCATAGAAACCCATGATCGGGATGAGAAGGAAATTAAACAAGAGGGTAACAACCGCGCCAAAGACCGAGAACCAGGCACCCCAACGGGTTTTCGAAGTGATCTTGTACCAAATGGAGAGATTCAGATAAACTCCCAGAAATAAATTTGCCAGCAACAAAACAGGGACAATTCCGAGTCCACTCCTGTATTCATCACCGATAAAATGCTTTACGATATCAAGATAGAGCAGAATTCCCAGGAAAACGAAAGAACAGAACAGGGTAAAGAAATACATTACCCTCGCATAAATTTTCTGAGCATCTTCTTTCCCGGCCTGGCTAAAGAAAAAGGGATCGGCAGCATAACGAAAAGTCTGCACCACCAGAGTCATCAGCATGGAGAGCTTATAACAAGCTCCATAAATACCCAACTGAGTAACCGCCTGTGATTTGTCTGCAAGCAGATAAGGCAAAAGAATCCGGTCAAACGTTTCATTCACCATTCCCGCATATCCGGCGATCATCAGCGGGAACGAATAGATGATCATTTGTTTCCACAACTTCGTGTCAAAGGCAAAGCTGATCCCGAAGATTTCCGGAGAAAGTGCGAGCAGCGTGAGAAAACTGGAAATGAATTGCGATAAAAAAACATAGCCTATACCAAACTGAGGATCATAGATGGATTGCAACCAGGTATTTCCGGAGGCGATAGCATTAGGGCACCAAAACAGGAAAAACAAATTGAGACCAACATTCACCAGTATGCTAAACAAGCGGATAAATGCAAAGCGTTTTGCTTTGTTCTCCATTCTTAATCTTGCAAAAGGAATGGTAGAGATCGCATCAAAAGCAAGGATCCCGGCAAACCAGGAAATATAAAGAGGTGTATTTTTACTCTGACTGTCTACAGCAGTAATGAATCCGGATAAAGGCCCTGAAAAACCGACAATGATCAATCCGAGTATCAGCGAACTGATGACTATCGAAATCATGGAAGTCGAATACACTTTCGGATCCCCTTTCTCCGACTGAAAAAAGCGGAAGTACGCAGTCTCCATTCCGTAGGTAAACAAAACGTTCAGAAAAGAAACGTAGGCAAAAAACTGTGTGACTTCACCATATTCCCCCGCATGAAAAACTCTTGTATAAATAGGTACCAGCAGAAAATTCAAAAAACGCCCCAGAATCGAGCTGAGCCCGTATGTAGCAGTTTGTCCGGCGAGTTTTTTGAGTAAGCTCAAGGAGGAGTTGTTAGTGGTTGGTGGTTAGTGGTTAGTGCTTAGTGCTTAGTGCTTAGAGCTTAGTGCTTAGAGCTTAGTGCTTAGAGCTTAGTGCTTAGAGCTTAGTGCTTAGTGCTTAGAGAAAAAACACGCTACTTCATACTTTATACCTTATACTTTATACCGAAAGCCACAACCCATTTTGCAAAGCCAATCAACAAACTACAATCTACAATCAGCAATCAAAGAAACTCATTCCCTCATCTCAACACACTGAAATCGCTGAATTTTTTCAATGGGAGCTCGTGGATATCTATGTGGCTGACTTTTGCTCTTGGCGGGCCCTGGTGACACCAGCTTACAAAAGCACCCAAAGCTTCCGCTTCGCCGGTTGCTTCAATGATTACCGTTGAATCCTCATGATTCCGAACCGTGCCAACGATTCCCAGTTCAATTGCCTTTTCCCGAGTGTGCTTCCTGAAAAAGACACCTTGCACAAGGCCGTGGACTTTTAATTGGACTGTTCTCATTTTTTTTAGGGTGGGCGAATTTAGTAATTTCTGGAAGAGGGACGAAGGGACGGGGGACGAGGGACAGTGGTTAGTGCTTAGTGCTTAGTGCTTAGTGGTTAGTGCTTAGTGGTTGGTATGGGTGGGCTATTTTGATGCACTTTTTTGCATTTGGATTGCGCTAATCTTTTGACTTTTGAATTTTGCCTTTTGACTTATCACTTCATCCATTCACCCTTCACTTATTACAGATTTTGTAACGATCTTTAGTCAGCCAAATTTCTTTTTATGTCAAAAATAATTCTTTCAGAAGAAACAGCGTTTCCGGGGCGATGGATAAAAGTGAACCGGTATCATGTAGAAGATAGCAGCGATCATTCTGTAAAGGAGTTCGAATGTATGGAACGCGGCAATTCTGTAACCGCCCTGGTCTACGATCCTTCAACGGATGAATATTTATTCACTGAACAATGGCGCATGGGAGCGAAAACAGATTTGCTTGAACTTGCAGCCGGCGCCATGGACCATGCCGGCGAAAAGCCTGAACAAACCATTCAACGTGAAATTGAAGAAGAACTTGGATACAAAATAAATCCCGCATCCCTGAAATTACTTTTTGAATTCTATGTTTCTCCCGGTGGATGCTCCGAAAAAATGTTTCTCTATTACGCGGAAACAGGAGAAAAAATAAGTGACGGAGGAGGTATTGATGATGAAAATATCCGCATCGTCAGACTCAAATTTGATCAGCTTAAAAACCTGCAACAGTTTCAGGATGCGAAGACTTTGATTGGGGTGATGTGGCTTTTGGGAAGAAGGGACAGGGGACTAGGGACGGGGGACGATTTGCAATAAGTGTTCAATCTTAATAGTTTACTTCTGTCCACTCAAGTAATATAGACTAAACCTAAGCAAATTAAAACTCAATAACCAACCCGGAACCCGGAACTAAAAAACCCATTACGCTCTTAAAAAATTCGCCTTCCGCTTTTCTAAAAATGCTGATACGCCTTCGTTGAAATCATCGGTCTTGAAACATTTACCGAATTCATCGACTTCAAATTGAAAACCATCCACACCATCGGTGAAGTAAGCATCCACACAGCGGATGATAGAACTGATGGCATTGGGTCCGTTCGAGTTGATTTTAGCAAGCAACTCATTCACTTTCGGCATCAGTTGATCCGGAGTTGTGACGTAGTTCACCAGTCCGAGCTGACGGGCTTCCTCTGCTCCGATCATGTCGGCAGTCATGAGTAATTCCATTGCTTTGCCTTTGCCGATCAGTTGAACGAGACGTTGTGTCGCGGCGTAACCCGGGATCAGGCCCAGCTTAACTTCAGGCTGACCAAATTTCGCGTTATCGGAAGCGACACGAAGATGACAACTCATCGCAAGCTCACAGCCTCCGCCCAATGCAAATCCATTGATCGCGGCGATGACAGGTTTTCTGCAGAGCTCAATTGATTTAAATACTTTTTGTCCGGCTGCACTGAGGGCCTTGCCTTCTTCCACTGAATATTTTGAAAACTCAGAGATATCAGCACCTGCTATAAAAGCTTTGCTTCCCGATCCCGTAATGATAATTCCGGAAATCTCCCGGTTGTCTTCCGCTCGTTTCACCGCGTCGCCAATCTCCTGGATGGTTTGCGCATTCAGTGCGTTCAGTTTGTCGGGACGATTGACTGTGATTGTCAATACATGCTCGTGTATATTGATCAGGATGTTGTTATAGGTCATCATATGCAACAGTAATAATAGACAGATTAATTTTTTCTTCTTTTCTCTACTTCTTCTTTAATGTAGGAAACAATGTCCTTTGTTTCTGTTCCGGGAGGAAAGAGTTGTCCGACCCCAAGATCCATCAGCTTCTTCATATCCGCTGCCGGAATAATTCCCCCACCTGTAACCAGCACATTCATCATTTCCTTTTCGCGTAGAAGGTTCATGATTTTGGGAAATACGGTCATGTGAGCTCCGGAAAGTATGCTTACTCCAATCACATCAACATCTTCCTGCAGCGCGGCATTGACAACCATCTCGGGAGTTTGACGAAGGCCGGTGTAGATCACTTCCATCCCGGCATCACGAAGAAAAGAAGCAATCACCTTTGCTCCGCGGTCGTGGCCGTCGAGACCAACTTTGGCGATTAAAACTCTGATGGGACGGGACATGCGTTTATATTAAATTACCAGGTTTTGTTTTGAAGATTTCAAAAAATGAAATTGCTGATTCAGAGTACAAATATAAACCAATCTTATGCAGGTTTCCGAATTCAAAATAAATCTAACCTGCATTAGAATTGGTTATGCCGCCAAATCAATTAAGAACATTAAAATATGCGCGGCATAGAAAGCATACTCGGTTTACGAAGCCTGTGGGAGTTTTACATAAAAAGTGCTTCCTTTTCCCTGAGTGCTTGTAAACCAAATCTTTCCGCCGGAATTTTCGACGATGTTGTGTACCATGGCCAGTCCAAGTCCCATTCCACTTGATTTTGTTGTGAAATTCGGACGGAAAATTTTCTCCTTTTCTGATTCCGCAATACCGATTCCATTGTCCTTAACAGAAATGATCACATTGCCGTTTTCATTCTTTACTTCTACATCAATCATCCCTGAACTTCCTTCCGCAATACTCTGAACCGCGTTTTTGAGGAGGTTTGAAAATACACGAAGCAGTTGATCCTTGTCGGCGATCACAATGCTATCACCATTTGCAGGGATAAAACGGATACCAATACCAGGCGTCTCCTTGAAAAGATCGATCGTTGATTGAAGTATATCGGTCAGGTTGACTTCCTCTTTGTGTGCCTGCGGCATCTGAGCGAAGTTGGAGAATTCGGTAGCAATGTTCGACAAAGTGTCAATCTGCTGAATCAAAGTATTTGCCATCCGGTCAATCATCTCTTCCTTACCCGGACGGTTTTCTTTCCAGGCCATCTGTACATGCTGAACGGAAAGCTTCATCGGAGTGAGCGGATTCTTAATCTCGTGAGCGACCTGCTTCGCCATTTCACGCCATGCACTTTCACGTTCACTTTGCGCGAGTTTATCAGCACTGGCACTGAGTTCATCAATCATCCGGTTGTATTCCCTGACGAGCTGTCCGATTTCATCTTTCCGTGAATACTCGATGGGTTCGTTCCGTTTACCCAAACGTATTCCGGCCAGCTTTTCCTGGATCAGCAACAAAGGTTGTGTAATTCTGGAAGAAATGAAGAGTGTTACGAGCAAGGCAAGTGCAAAAAGCAAAACGTAAATATTGATCAACGCGGATAAAAATCCGGAGATCTCTTTATTCAGGTCATTTTGCTTTTCAAAATAAGGAAGATTGAGATAGGCGATGATATTTCCGTGTACATCTGTAAAAGGAGCGTAAGCGGAAACGTATTTCAATTTCCCCGCGTTTTCGGGATGGATGTACTGGGTTTTTCCTTCCTGCTGCATTTCAAAAAATGCTTCCGGATTCATTCTTCTTGAAATAATATTTTGTTCAAATATTTTGGGCTGGGAAGAATAATACAAGGAACCCTTTTCATCGTAGAGATTAAAATCAAGATTGAGATTATTCACCAGTGTATTCAGCTGAGGATACAAAGACTCCGGAGAAACTGTGGAGAGCTTTGTTTGAGAACCGAGAATGTCACCGGTGAGGAACCATAGTCCGTTCACCTGTTCGCTGATGCTTTTATTCTGATCCGCATTGTATTTTTTGAAAATATAAAAAACTGTACCGGTACCAATTAAAACAAAAGACAATACGACCATCAGGACTACCGCCAGTTGAATCCGTAAAGTCAGACTGACCTCAATACGTTTTCGGCCCGACAATACCTGATAGAGCAGGTAGAGCAAAGAACACACAATCGAAAAGAATGCGAATACCCAGCTGAACAAAGTGAGTACATACACTGCAGTCTCCGCAGGTTTACTGACGACAATAAAAGCGCCCGGTCCCACCCTGAACACGAGGTGACTGTATCCTTCGAAATTGACAAAGGAATAATCATCCCCAAATTGATTAAATATTTTATCTGAAAATGAATACGCGAAAGAACCATATTCATAGATCAGAGATCCTTTGGAGTAACGTGCGAATGAATAATCCCGCAAGCCGGAATTTTCTTTGTACTTCCCGCTCATGAAAAGCTCGGGAAAACCTTCTTCCGATTGGAAAAATTTGGCGTTTAACTGAATGACGATGGTGCCGGAATGAACGACATTCTGAACCGGTACAATCGCGAGATAAGACAATCGCCCGGATTCATTGGGCATGTAAAATAATTTTCCGGAAGAAGTTGCTTTACCGTATGAATCTGTACGTTGTTTGTAATATGAAAGTGGAATTGAATTATCTGATGAATCCACTGCCAACCCTGCGGCATCAAAAACTGAAATGCTATTGTCGAATTTTCCGAGGTAGCCGGTCAGGTAAGTAGTCGTCAGCCGATTTCTGATAAGCTCCGATGCAATAGGAACAGCATTGAAAGCACTGACAATTTGAGTATCCGCAGAGATTTTTTCCGCGGCTTCATCAAAAAGATATTCAGCGACATGATCCTGACGTTCGTCTACTTTTTGCGCAAGAAGCTTTCTGCTTTCCTCCTCTTTCCGAATATTGAGCTGCCATATTGTTATCGAAACATAGATGGAAGAAATAAACAATACGCTGAGGACATGTTTGAAGCGTGGTTTAAATCCATTGTAAAACGTGAGTGCCGCGCTCAGGAAGAGATAGAAAGCAACGAGCAACAAAGCGATACAAAAGAAAGCGAGGGCAGTATAGATTCCAAGTTCAGACAGATTACTCAGGTCAAAAGAAATGCGGCTGTTAATGACCAGTCCGTGTATGAAAAGATGAATTCCAATTCCTGATAATACCAGAAAGATTGCCAATGCCGGCAGCAAGTACTGTCTGCCATTTGCATCCGGATTTCTTTTCCTGCTGAGTGTAAAAAACAAATAGGAAAATGTTGTGACAAGACATGCATTGATCAGAAGATCACCAAGTGAATTAAAAAGAAACGACGATGCATAATTCCTTGGACTAAACAAATCAGTGTTGTAGAGTACTTCCGGAAATTTGAAAACGATCATAGCGATCCTTCCCAAAAGCACTATTGCAAGGAGCGTGAAACCCTGCCATTTCCTTTTTCTGAACAGATTTAGTCCAAGAAAATAAACGCCCATCAAAAAGAACAATCCTGAAACCGTGTAGAGCCAGGAACTGGTGATGCTGATTCCGGTCGAACTATCCGGAATGATGTTACACAACACTTTTCCATCCGGGCCATGAAAAGGCAACCCTTCTGAAGTGCTGATACGTGAATCTTCCGGCAATCCTAAAGCGGAGTTGAATGTATTGCGGAGATAAGTATTCTCGTAAGCAAATTCATTTCTTACCAGCAACAATGAAAGAAGTGTTGTATCTCCACGGGTATTCGTACGACAATAGAACCAGCCATTTGCCAAATGAAGCATTGCATGATCATGAACAACATCCAATAAGTTCTCTGAAAGTACCGGCTGGTTATCTGACCAGCGCAGCAAAGAATCCCTGTGAAAAAAATAATAACTGATTCCCCGGGTTTCCAGACCGCTGTGCATGAAGAAATCATGCAAACTGCTTTCATTGGTGAATGAAAAAATCTTGTCAAGTCCCTCCCCCATTTGCTGATCAAGGGAATTGAGAAGGGATTCTGAATGCCGGATTAATTTCTCATCATTCTGTTGAAAGGGTAAATGGGAAAATTCCGCTGCAAAGAAGAGCAGCAGGGCCGAAATCAGGAGGATAATCGGCAGTTTATTTTTTTCCCGGACCGGTGAATTCATGCAATCAGGACAATACGCTTTTGCAGAGGCAAGGTTGCAATTCAATGGCTCTAAAAGCTGAAAATCATTATTCCTGTGGAAAGAAACAAGAATACCCTTGTCACGTCAAAACTATTCGTTTTTTTGCATTAATTTCTCATGCTTTTTAACTCCCTCGCCTTCGCCATTTTTTTTCCGATTGTAACGATCGGTTATTTCCTGCTGAACGTTCGTTGGCGCTGGAGCTGGTTATTGGTCGCCAGTTGTGTTTTCTACATGTACTTCCGGCCTGTTTACATCCTCATCCTGTTTTTTACAATAGCAGTGGATTATGTCGCGGGAATCCTGATCGAACGAAATACAAATCAAAGGCGAAAGAAACTATTGCTCGTCATGAGTATCATCGCTAACGTTGGTGTACTCGTGCTGTTTAAGTACTATAATTTTTTAACGCGAATTTGTCCTTCTTATTGGCATTCACGGGAACCGATTTCCATATGCCTGTACTGGAAATGCTCTTGCCTGTCGGCTTGAGCTTCCACACATTTCAGGCCATGAGTTACACGATAGAAATTTACAAAGGCAGACAAAAGGCGGAAAGGCATTTGGGTATTTATGCTTTGTATGTCATGTTTTACCCTCAGCTGGTTGCAGGTCCGATTGAACGGCCACAAAATTTATTGCACCAGTTTCGTGAGAATTATTCCTTCGACTACGACAGAGTCAGTGCGGGATTAAGAAGAATACTATGGGGCTTATTTAAGAAAATGGTGATCGCGGATCGCTTGTCGGTGTACGTTGATGCTGTTTACCAGAACCCTGAACATTTCAGCGGCTGGCCCCTGATCTGGGCTACACTCTTGTTTTCGATACAAATCTATTGTGACTTCAGCGGATACTGCGACATCGCCATCGGCTCAGCCAATGTGATGGGATTTAAGCTGATGGAAAATTTCAGTTACCCTTATTTCAGTGCATCCTTCCGTGAATTCTGGACACGCTGGCATATTACACTTTCGGGATGGTTCAGAGATTATGTATATATCCCGCTAGGCGGTAACCGTTTGGGCATAGCTACGTTCATGTTCAATATACTGGTTGCCTTTTCATTGAGCGGTTTATGGCATGGAGCTTCCTGGACATTTGTGATCTGGGGGGTCTTGCATGGAATTTATGTGATCCTGGAAAGGCTTTTTCACAGGGAAAAAACAAAACACAAACCCTTCCGGATCATCCTGACATTTACCGGTGTCACCTTCGCCTGGATTTTCTTTCGCGCTTCCGGTTTTGGAGATGCGATGTATATTATAACACATCTGTTCAAATTTCAATCCGGCTTGATCGGTGTGCCGCAAATTTCCGGTTTGAGCTTTGTCATCAATTTTGTACTTGTGGGTTTGCTTATCGGAATAGAAGCAGCGGATTTTACAGGTAAAAAAAGAATTGTAATGAATCTCTTTCCCAGTCAGCGGGTTTATCGATATACCGTGAATGTGTTGCTTGTGACAGCAATACTGCTCCTTGGAGTTTTTGAAGAACAAACATTTATCTATTTCCAGTTCTGATATGAAAACTGCCGGAAAATTATTTCTTGAAATAGCCGCACTGCTGGTTTTCCTGGTGCTGCTGACGGGATTCCTGGAATGGAAATATGCGTCATATCGTACTCAGGCGGATATACTCATGGAACAATTTCAGAAAAAGAAATCCGATGCGGAAATTCTCTGGCTAGGAAATTCACACACGATTCCTCTGGTAGCCGAATATGATACGCTGCATTTACAGCCTTCCTCCGCTTCCTTTGCCTATGGCGGAATGGACTTATTCTGGAGCGCGGTGCTTTTGAAAAAATACAAAGAACAGATGCCGCGATTAAAAACGTTGTGTATTGGTGTCGATGAGGAATTACTCGGTTACAACCAGACTTTTTTCAAACTTGAATACATTAACCGCGCATTATTCCGGTATACTGATACTCTTGATGAAGATTCCCGTTTTGATCGCTTGCTTGCGTCCAGCAATTTCTTCCGGACCAACAGGGACATCAGTTATCTCGTCAACAAAAGAAATCAACCCAGCGATCTCAAGCCCATGTTGCAAGGGTTTTTCCAACCCGGAAGTATGGATCAGCAAAGCAGACAGAGGGCAAAAGAAAATTCCATCACCCGTTTTTCAAAAAAACTGATCCCAAAAAATATTTTCTTGCTCAAGCAAATTGTCGAAACCGCTAAGGCTTCCGGAATTAATGTGCTTTTATTTACTTCTCCAAAATCCGCGAGTTACCTGCATTACAGGGACAGCGCATCGATAGAATCCTCCCGTCTGGCGCTCAGGGATTTTACTGTTTCGGAAAACCTGATTTACAAAAACGGCAATCGTTTTCAATTTCCGGACTCACTCTTTAGCGACCCGGATCATCTGAACAAATCAGGTGCGAAAATTTTTCTTGATAGTCTTAATGAGGTGTGGCTGGAAAAGAAGGGCGAAATGCTCTTTAAAAAGTGAAGGGTGAATGCTGAAGCGTGCACATCTTTTCAATCTTTTTCTTGCAGAATTTTCTCCAGAACAACCGGATAATATTTGTGTTCGAGCTGATGGATTTTATTTGCCAAGGAATCGGGAGTGTCATCCGGAGAACAATAACAAGCTGCCTGGAACAGAATTTTCCCTTCGTCAAATTTTTCGTTCACTTCATGTATGGTGATACCGGAAATGGGCTTGCCGGATTCCAGTACAGCCTGGTGAACTTTTGATCCATAAAACCCCTTACCGCCAAATTCAGGCAATAAGGCAGGATGAATATTGAAAATGTGTCCCGGAAAAGCATGAATCAAATAATCCGGAACGAGCCAAAGAAATCCGGCCAAAGCAATGGCATCTGTTTTATCTTCTTTTAATTGATTCAGAATTTTACCGCCATTTTGAAATTCCGTTTTATCAAAAACCAGACAAGGGACTCCAAGCTTATCGGCTCTGGAAATGACTCCCGCATCCGGCTTGTTGCAATACACCCTGGTGACGGAATGAGTTGTTGAATTTTTAAAATGCCGGATGATTGCTTCCGCATTGGTTCCGGATCCTGATGCAAAAATGGCGAGACGTGGCATTTGAATTAATGATTGCTGATTGTAGATTTTGGATTGAAGATTTTGGATTGAAGATTGTTGAATGCAGATTTTAGATAGTTTATTGAGAATAAATGATAAATGATGTTTAGATTTTGAATGAATAAATCTTCAATCAGAAATCTAAAATCATCAATTTCCTATTCTTCAATTATTAAGGATTTTTTCTTTCTGAATATGCTTTCATCACTTCATTCTGTATTCAGGATCATCGACCCTTATGCAAATGTAATAGATGAAAGTTGGTTCTTGATTCATTATCTCAGGAGATTGAATACCATTTCCCGACACTTTTATAATTGATAATTTTTCAACCTGTTAATGCTTAAGAAAGAAGGATTCACAATGTTACTTCAGATTAATAACTATTAAAAGCCTGAATAGTCCGAATGAAAATGATGCATATACCGGTTTAAAGTATCCAAAATTTTTCCTTCACGGCTGATTCAATTTATCAGCGACTGGTGTGTCCGAAAGCCCTGTATTATCAGGCATTTCAGGCATTTTTTACCTTCTCATATTCCTGGTTTTCAAAATGAAACAATGATTTTAAGCAAAAATAAACTGGTTAATAGTTAATTTGCTGATTTTCAATATATTAATTTAGATGACCTTTGTTATTTACCTGCGGAGGGAATTTCTTTACAATTGAGACTGTTTTAATCCCTTCTCTATTACCATTTTGAGAAGACTATTTTGAATTGAAATGAAGGTGACGCTGCAGTTGAAGGATCTTCCATTGTTGATGAAGATCAAAACGCTTTTATTCACAGGAATTTTATTTTTCAGTTTCAACACTTATTCACAACCGGTTTGCGATGCACAGTTCGGAAGTTACTTTTTCAGTAATCCGGACAGTTTGCATTTTGTTCCTTCCGGAGGAAACCTTGCCGGAACGCATTATACCTGGAGTTTTGGAGACGGAACTTTTTCAACGGACCAAAGTCCATGGCATCTCTATGCACAGGATGGAGTGTATTATGTTTGTCTGACCGTTTATGATTCCATTGCCAGTGGAAGTTGTACCGATACCTGGTGTGACAGCGCTTATGCGATTCCTCCTCCTCCTGTTTGTGATGCGCAGTTTTCATATTATTCCATCAGTAATCCTGACAGCATTCATTTTATTGCAACCGGAAATAATCTTCCCGGCGCTACTTATCATTGGGATTTTGGTGATGGCGTTACATCAGCAGCATCTAATCCCTGGCATTTGTACCCGCAAAACGGAACTTACTATGCTTGTCTGACTGTTCAGACTACAACTGCCGGCGGATCTTGTTCTACAACATGGTGCGACAGTGTTCATGCTGTACCGCAACCACCGGTTTGTGATGCGCAATTCGGATATTATACTCTTAGCAATCCCGATAGTGTGCATTTCATTTCATCCGCAAATAACCAAAGTGGAACTCAATACAGCTGGGATTTCGGAGATGGAAATACATCCACCGCTGCCAATCCATGGCATTTGTATGCTCAGGATGGAATTTATTTTGTGTGTCTGTCTGTTCAAAATACAACCGCTGGTGGAAGCTGTTCAAATACCTGGTGCGACAGTGTTCACGCTATTCCACCACCGCCGGTGTGTAATGCAGAATTCGCATATTATCCTACAACTGCAGCGGACAGTGTACATTTTTATCCTCCTGCTAATGATGCCGGAGCAAGTTACTCCTGGAACTTTGGTGACGGAGGAAGTTCCACAGCACAATATCCATGGCATCATTACACACAAAATGGAATGTACTTTGTTTGTTTGACGGTTCAAAATTCCAATTTATCCGGATCCTGTTCTTCCTCCTGGTGTGACAGTGTACGTGCAATTCCTGAACCACCTGTGTGTGATGCAAATTTTGCCTCTTATGTTTCTGTGAATCCTGACTCCGTGCATTTTTTCGCGCCGGCGAATCAAACGGGCGCAACATTTACCTGGAGTTTTGGTGATGGAAATTTTTCCAGCGGAACCAACCCATGGCATTACTATGCTCAGGATGGAACATATTTTGTTTGTCTGACTGTTGCCAATTCAACAGCAGGAGGATCATGCAGCTCCACATGGTGCGACAGTATTCATGCTGTACAGCCTCCACCGGATTGTGACGCGACATTTTCATATTTTGCAAGCAGCAATCCTGACAGCGTTCATTTTTTCTCTTTGGGAAATAATCTGTCAGGAACACAATATTCCTGGAATTTCGGAGATGGGGCGCATAGCCAAAGCACCAATCCATGGCACTTGTATGCGCAGGATGGTGTCTATTATGTGTGCTTATCTGTTTACGATTCCACTTCCGGCGGAACCTGTTCCTCAACATGGTGTGATAGTGCGCGGGCGATTCCACCTCCTCCGACATGCGAAGCGGAGTTTTCTTATAATACTTCAACCAGCAATCCGGATAGTGTACATTTTTTCTCTATTGGTACGAATCTTTCGGGTGCTCAATTCTCCTGGAGTTTTGGTGACGGAGCTCATTCGTCAAGTAGTAATCCATGGCATGAATATGCACAGGATGGAACATACTATGCCTGTGGCATCTCTATCCTCAGGATGGAATTTATTATGCTTGCCTGACCGTTCAGCTTACTACTGCAGGAGGGTTCTGTACTACCACATGGTGTGACAGCGTTCATGCAATTCCTCAAGCTCCGGTTTGTGATGCGGAGTTCGGATATTATTCCTTAAGTAATCCGGATAGTGTGCATTTATTATCTTCGGCAAATAACCAGAGCGGAACTCAATACAACTGGGATTTTGGTGATGGCAACACATCCTCTGCCGCCAATCCATGGCATTTGTATGCGCAGGATGGAGTTTATTTCGTTTGCCTGACGGTTCAAAATACTACTGCAGGAGGAAGTTGTTCCAATACCTGGTGTGATAGTGTTCACGCTGTTCCACAACCACCGGTTTGTGATGCTGAATTCGCTTACTATCCTACAGCAAATGCAGACAGTGTTCATTTTTATCCTCCTGTCAATACTGCAGGAGCTACTTACTCCTGGAACTTTGGTGACGGTGGCACTTCCACCGCTCAGTATCCATGGCATCAATACGCGCAAAATGGAATGTACTTTGTCTGCCTGACAGTGCAAAATTCCAATTCATCAGGATCCTGTTCTTCTACCTGGTGTGACAGCGTACGCGCAATTCCTGAACCACCTGTGTGTGATGCAAATTTTGCATATTATGTTTCCATAAATCCTGACTCGGTACATTTTTTCGCTCCTGCAAATCCAACAGGCGCAACATATACTTGGAGTTTTGGTGATGGAAATAATTCCGGAGGAAGTAATCCATGGCATTACTATGCTCAGGATGGAACTTACTTTGTTTGTCTGACTGTATCAAATTCTAATGCAGGAGGTTCATGTAGTTCCTCATGGTGCGATAGTGTTCATGCAGTACCGCCACCGCCTGAATGTGACGCGACATTTTCTTATTATCCGGGAGTGAATCCTGACAGTGTTCATTTTTTCTGCGTTTAGTCAAAGTATCAATCCATGGCATTTGTATTCTCAGGATGGAGTTTACTATGTGTGTTTGTCTGTTTACGATTCCACTTCCGGCGGAACCTGTTCCTCAACCTGGTGCGATAGTGTGCGTGCGATTCCCGGGCCACCGGCATGTGAAGCGGAGTTTTCCTATTACAATTCAACCAGCAATGCGGATAGTGTACATTTTTTCACGGTTGGAACCAATCTTTACGGCGCGCAATTCACCTGGAATTTTGGTGACGGAAATTATTCTACAAGTACTAACCCATGGCATGCTTATGCGCAGGATGGGGTTTACTTTGCATGCCTGACAGTATACGATTCTACTTCCGGCGGAACATGTACTGCAACATTCTGTGACAGCGTTCGTGCTATTCACGCTGCGCCAGAGTGTGATGCTCAATTCTCTTCCTACTATTTAAATAATCCGGACAGTGTTCATTTCATAGCTCCATCGAATCCGGTTGGTTCGACTTATTTCTGGGACTTCGGTGACGGTTCATTTGATGGCACAAGCAATCCCTGGCATCAATATGATAATCCGGGTGTTTATCTAGTTTGTCTGACGGTTTATGATTCCACAGCTTATGGAACCTGCACACAAACATGGTGTGACAGTGTTCATGCTGTTCCTCCTCCACCACAATGTGATGCGCAGTTTTCATATTATCCGAGAACTAATGCCGATAGTATTCATTTCATTCCTGCGACAAATCCTGTCGGAAGTTCATACACCTGGAATTTTGGTGATGGAAATTTCTCATCCGCAATAAATCCATGGCATCTTTACGCACAGGACGGAGTTTATTATGTTTGTCTGACTGTATATGATTCCACTTCAGGAGGAACCTGCAGTTCTACATGGTGCGACAGTGTTCGCGCCATGCCATTGCCACCATCATGCGACGCGCAGTTCGCTTATTACCTGAGCAACAATCCCGATAGTGTACATTTCATTTCACCTGCGAATCCGATTGGAAGTTTATATAACTGGGATTTTGGTGATGGGAATATTTCCAATTCATCAAATCCATGGCATTTGTATGCAAACGATGGCATGTACTATGTCTGTCTGACTGTATACGATTCCACTTCGGGAGGAACCTGTTCTTCCACCTGGTGTGATAGTGTTCGTGCAATGCCACTTCCACCGGAATGTGATGCACAGTTTGCGTATTACCTTGGAACAAATCCCGACAGCGTACATTTCATGCCGGCAACAAATCCTGTCGGAAGTAGTTACACCTGGAGTTTTGGAGATGGCACTTTCTCAACCAATGTTAACCCATGGCATTTGTACCCTCAGGACGGAGTATACTATGTTTGTCTGACGGTTTATGATTCCACTTCCGGAGGAACTTGTTCTTCCACATGGTGCGATAGTGTACATGCTGTTCCGACTCCTCCTTCCTGTGATGCTCAATTTGCGTATTATTCAATGAGCAATCCTGACAGTGTTCACTTTTTCCCGACCGGCAATAACAATGCAGGTGCGCAATACACCTGGGATTTTGGAGATGGAACTTTTTCGAATACTTTCCAGCCCTGGCATTTGTATGCACAGGATGGAGTGTATTATGTTTGTCTGACGGTGCATGATTCATCCTCCGCAGGAACCTGTACTTCCATCTGGTGCGACAGCGTTTCCGCTATTCCTTTTCCGCCATCATGTGATGCTGAATTCATTTCCTATTCTGTTTCCAATCCGGACAGCGTTCATTTTTTCTCTATCGGAAATAATCTGGCCGGTAGTAATTATTACTGGAATTTTGGAGACGGTACATATTCAACCAGCATCAATCCATGGCATTATTACACGCAACATGGAACATATTACGTTTGCCTGTCGGTAACCGATTCTACATCCGGTGGCACTTGTTCGGCTTTATGGTGTGATAGTGTGCGCGCGGTTCCTGTTCCGCCGGAATGCGATGCGCAATTTGGCTATTACTCAGCAGTTACAATTGACAGTGTTCATTTTATTGCGCCATCAAATCCTGCGGGAACAACTTATACCTGGGACTTTGGTGATGGAACATTTTCAACGGATACCAGTCCGTGGCATTTGTATGCACAGAATGGGGTATATTTTGTTTGCCTTACTGTATATGATTCAACAGCGGGAGGCACTTGTACTTCCACTCATTGTGACAGTGTATACGTGATTCCTGTACCACCGGAATGTGATGCCCAATTCGCGTATTATTCAATAACAGAATCCTGATAGTGTTCATTTTGTAAGCCAGGGAAATTCAGCTACAGCTACCTACCTGTGGGATTTTGGCGATGGTTTCACTTCTACTGTGAATAATCCATGGCATGTGTATTCAAGTTATGGAGTTTATTATGTATGTCTGACCATTCACGATTCTACTGCCGGAGGAACCTGTACATCGAATTGGTGTGATAGTGTTCACGCGGTTCCGGTACCTCCGGATTGTGATGCGGAATTCAGTTATTACACCACCACTGATGCTGACAGCGTCCATTTCTTTTCGATCGGGAATAATCTCTCTGGTTCACAATTCACCTGGGATTTCGGGGACGGAAATACTTCAACGGATATAAATCCATGGCATGTCTATGCAAATACAGGTGTTTATTTTGTTTGCCTGAATGTTTACAATTCAACAGCAGGAGGATTTTGTTCCGCGAACTGGTGTGATAGTGTATGCAGTTCCGGTTCCTCCTTCCTGTGAACCTGAGTTCGGATATTATGTATCGCTAAATCCTGACAGTGTGCATTTTTACCATTCAGGAAACAACTCGCCATCGGCACATTATTCATGGGATTTTGGCGATGGAACGTATTCAACTGACATCAACCCATGGCACCTGTATCCCGTGGATGGAGTTTATTATGCATGTCTCACTGTAAGCGACACTACTGTAGGGGGAATCTGTTCAGCTACGTGGTGTGACAGTGTCAGAGCACAACCCATACCTCCATCCTGTGATCCGGAATTTGTCTACTATTCAATCAGCAATCCTGACAGCATTCAGTTTTTCCCGATTGGAAGTAATTTCAGCAGTGCGCATTATTCATGGACATTTGGTGATGGCGGAACTTCCACACTTATGAATCCATGGCACTTGTATGCACAGAACGGGATGTATTATGTTTGTCTGACCATAAGCGATTCCAATTCAGTTGGTGTATGTTCAAATACGTGGTGTGATAGTGTCCGCGCAATGCCGGCTCCACCAAGTTGTGTAGCGGAATTTGTTTATGCGACTTCGATCAATGCTGACAGTGTTCAGTTTTTCCCAACCGGAGGAAATGTGAGCGGAACAAATTACTCATGGGATTTTGGTGATGGAAATCACTCAACAGATATTACGCCCTGGAATGTTTACCCGCAAAATGGAATTTACTATGTATGTCTGACAGTAAGTAATTCCACAGCCGGTGGTACCTGCTCTGAAACCTTCTGCGACAGTGTAAGGGCGATTCCTGCTGTTCCACCGTGTGAAGCGGAATTTGCATACTATTCTCTTACCAATATCGACAGTGTTCATTTTTCTGCTCTTGGCAATAATTTACCCGGAGCAAATTATTCCTGGGATTTTGGAGACGGAAGTTTTTCTTCTGACATGAATACCTGGCATTATTATACCATCCATGGTGTATTCCAGGTTTGTCTGACGGTTACTGATACAACGGCAGGTGGAACATGTTCAGCCACATTCTGTGACAGCGTGCATGTTGTTCCAATCCTCCATCCTGTATTGCCGAGTTCTCCTATTTTACTTTGGGTAATCCCGACAGTTTGCGCTTCTACCCTACCGGGGACAATTTATCCGGAACAGAATATTTCTGGAACTTTGGAGATGGAGATACATCTACAGAAATAAGTCCATGGCATTATTACAACCAGAGTGGAATGTATTATGTGTGTCTGGAAGTATATGACACAACCAGTTCCGGAACATGTTACGCTTCATGGTGTGATAGTGTATATGTTGTACCGGTTATTCCGACCTGCAATGCGGAATTTTCTTTTCGGTTGCATCAGGAAACACGGATAGTCTGCACTTCATCGCACCGGTGAATTCTCCGGGATCACACTTCTCATGGACGTTTGGAGATGGAGGTAATTCTACCGAAGCAAATCCATGGCATTTCTACCAGTTGAATGGAATCTATACGGTTTGCCTGACTGTCTATGATTCTACAGTGGATGGCGCTTGTTCAGCTACATGGTGTGATACAATTCCGGTAGCTTTTGTGAGTGATGATTGTGATGCGCGATATATCCATTATTCCATCAGCAATCCGAACAATGTGTATTTCTTCCCTTCTTCACATAATAATCCGGGTACCCGTTACACCTGACATTTGGAGATGGAACTTCTATTTCAGAATTAAGTCCAAGGCATTACTACAGGTATGGAGGAATTTACCCTGTCTGTCTCACGGTATATGATTCCACATCCACGAGTGTTTGTACAAAAACATGGTGTGATAATATCGATGTGCCTCCTTCAACTCCGGGTATTCTTTTGATTTATCCGAATCCTGTGAGAGTATCAGGCACGATAAGCTTCCAGAATGTTACGGGCCCATTCTCTATGAGAATTTTTGAAAGAACAGGTCGTCTTGTTTATAAAAAAGATGATATTCCGGATCCATCCGCTGAAATCCCGCTCAATGGAATTCGTGAAGGAGTTTACTATGTGGAAGTTCTTGATGCTGATCAAAACAAAATGATCGGCAGGTTGATTATGCTGCAATAAATTGTTGATAAGATATTAAATAGCTTTATAAATCAAAAAGACCGGAGTCTTCATGATTCCCACTTTTCTATTTAGAATCATTCTAATTTGAATTCACTGGCATGTGATTTTATGATTTTCGTCAATTAATTAAAATATTTCTGTTAAATTAATTGCATATTTAAATTTTACATTGTTACCTTCGATACAGGTATTTCGTTGATTATTTTTTCATATTAATTTTTCAATTATTTTTTGCTGTTTGTTTTAATAGCATATGCATTTCAATTATTCGTTCTTTTTATTCATATTATTTTCCTGGTCTTTTTGGTGTTTTTATAATTAATAAATCAAATCTCATGAAAACTTCCCTTTGCTTCAAGGTGATTTTTTTGTTCGCCTTATTTTGTTTTAGTAATAAAATTATTTCTGCTCAATCAAATCAATATCCTGTTTTGGCTATGTCCGTACAGGTTACTGCCATTAGCTCTGACACTAGCCTGGGTGGTTTGCCGGCATTAACGGATACAACGGTTTTTTCAGCAAACATGTCAATTGATCTTTTGATACCACAGGAATCGATCAGATTGAAGTTAAACTCGGTTCAGTTATGGGTGGCAGTGACTATTTATCCAAAACTTCCTATTCGATGTTCCAGGATCATTTGGAGATGGAACATCCTTTTTTAGGAATGATTTTAATGTCAGTATAGGACTTGGACATTATCCTGGACTGACCGATTATTTTGCGGAAATTGAATAAAACGGCAAGATGGTTCCTTTACAGATTCAGTGCTTTTTAATCGCTAAAACTTTCCTCACCATGAAAATATCATTTCTACTTCGAGACGACTTTTATTTTTAGTAATCTTTGTTTTTGCAATTTATGTTCAAGCCTTTGCCGGTAATTTTACCTGGAATGGTACAGCATCCACTGATTGGTCAACGAGTACAAACTGGATCCCGAATGGAGTACCTTCAAGCAATGACAGTGTCACCATTGTCACCGGCTCAAACAATGTACACCTTGCTTCCAACACTAGCATAAAGCTAATTTCAATCAATTCCGGAATACTGGACTTGCAATCTTATTCACTTACTGTTAGCGGAAATGCAACTTTTACATCCGGACAAGTCAATAATGGTATACTTTCAATGTATGGAACTGCCACCATTACTTTTAAGGGCACTCAGTTCGGAGCAAAAGTTTATGCAACAGGAAACAGTATCCTCTTAAATGGTTCCACATTTAACGATTCGCTGAGTGTGGTAAAAAAGGGAACAGCTACTGATAACGGAAAAGGTGGAAACACCTTTAATAGCGCGGTTTCAATCGTTGATAGCGCCAATGGAATACTTGTATTATCAGATTCCTTTCCCGACACATTCAATTCCCGACTCTGGCGGGCTAATCGCAGCACATCCAAAATTTATCTTGCACACCGCGGCTCAGGAAACAATTTTAATGGTGATGTGTGTTTTCAAGGGAAAAATATCTGGTCCAACTATTACGGAACAGCTGCTTTCAATGGCAATATAACTTTTGATACTCCGAACGGTGAAGTATATTTTGGTTATTCAACCGGGAGCGCGAGTCTTGCTAATGGCAAGAATCTTTACATAGGAACCGGAGGCTTTAGTGCCGGGTATCTGTATTTTCGAAATTTTGTGCAATCAGATTCAACACTTAGTATTTCATTGACTCTAACAGGAACAGCCCGTTTGGCTTTTGAATCAGGCTCCAGTTTCAAGCAACATTCAGCGCAAGTGCTCCATTGCTTTATCTTGACGGGACACGATTTCTAGGAATCGCTTCAATCACAACTACAGGCTCTTCCAATTCGACATCTCTTGAGGATGCTACTTTGCGAAGGCAACCACTATTTATCACAATCCTTCTTCCGCTTGCACCTTCACCACAGGAACAAGCGCACCCGACACATTCGCCTCACCGGTTGTAATTAAAACGGAATCGGTACCATGAGTATAAACAAGTCTCTTTTTCAGGACAGTGTCACGATGAAAAATCTGAATTCCTCAACAGGTTCTGATCGCTTTTATATCGGTAACTCCGGAGATGTTATTTTTCAGGGGAAGTTAATATTGGATAACGCTTTGGCAGGAATGAACTTCGAATTCCGGAGGAATAAGTACAGTTGTAGGCACAGGTTCATTTTCCATATTATCAACATTTACCGGGATTCTAACATTAAAGAATTTTCAATATTCAAGTTCTGATAGTGTTTCAATACTAATGAACAATGCTTCGAGCAAACTGATACTAAATTCTGGTGTCTATTTTGAGCGGCCATTTTCTTTTTTATGGCCGAACATCCAATTAAATGGAGCAAGTTTTGACTCCTCTGTTACAATTACAAGATATGGAACCACAGGTGATGTCTCCAGTGGCGGAAATACATTTGGCTGGAATACCATCATCAAAGATTCCAGTTCAACTGCACATAATTTTATTTTAGCTAATTCAACAGGAGACAAATTTGACGGCAATGTGACCTTCTATAAAAAAAGGCACCGGAGTGAATATTTATCCTGCATACTCAGAATCGACATTCTTCTCCGGTGATGTTGTTGTAGAAAGCAACCGGTATGCAATTTGGAGCAAACGGAGGATTTTCAAAATTTAAAGCCGGATCCATACAAACAATTCACAGGAATGGTTCCGGAACAATTCAGTTCAAAAGCTCGAAGTAGACAAAAAGGAAACTATGTTGAATTGACAACTCCAATCACAGTTACCGATTCCTTAAATTTATTCAAATACTATCTGCATTCCGATTCGATCAATTTACTTACACTAAGCGACAATATAAAAGTAATCGGCGGAAGTGATTCCAGTTACATTATGGGCTTTGTCTCCAAGATCGGTAACGACTCATTTTTATTCCCACTCGGATCACCAGAATTAACCCATCCCTATCATCCATTGGGAATTTCCGCACCTTCAAGTACAACGGATGCTTTCCTGTCGGTTCTCATTCCTGCTCAACAGAATTACGGAAATGAAATGGATTCTACTATTGAGAACATAAGTGCTTGTGATTATTGGAAATTGTACCGTACAAATGGTTCTTCAGCTGTAAAAGTTAATCTAAGTTGGAATTATGATGATTGTATTCTAACCAAACCTACTGAAATGCGTGTAGCCGGTTGGAATGGCACGCGGTGGAAGGATCTTGGCAATTCTCATTCTTCAGGAGATAGTATCATCGGTAATGTAACTTCTTTAAATACACTAACTCAATTCGGTGCATTCGCATTATCAAATAATGTTTGTGTGACATTTGAAACCTATCCTTCCACAAAAAATGTATCTTGTTATAACTATAAGAATGGTTATGCAAAGGTAATCGCACAAGGCGGCACACCACCATATTATTATTCCTGGTCTGATAGTCTGGGTTTTTATATGAAATTTCCAACCTGGCTCCCGACACGTTTATAGTCAATACAACAGATGCGCATGGATGCTCGCTGACTGACACCGTCCATATTTATCAACCCGACTCCATTACTTGTTACTTTTTCAACCACTTCTTCCGTTTGCAAAGACAGTACAGGAATTGCAATTGTAACATCCTCCGGTGGAACGCCTCCCTTACAATTACCTTTGGTCACTTTCAGGAAATGAAGATTCAACTGAAACCAATTTAAAGGCAGGAAACTATTTGTTATTGTTGGCGATACCAATGGATGTTTTAAAACTTATGAGGCCATTGTTGCTGATACGAATGGACCTGTTAGTACAATCAGCGTGGTTTCACATGTTTCCTGCCATGGCTATCGTGATGGCAGCGCACAAATTTCATTGAGTTCCGGAAATCTCCTTTCATTTTGAATGGCTGAATCCGGGCGATACAGATTCTGTCGTGGTACGGCTGCCTGCCGGTACACAATTCGTTAAAATTACTGACGATGATGGTTGCCTGAGTGTAGATATACTTACAATCACACAACCCACTGCATTAACCGTTTCTTTAGCTATTACCCCTTCCGGTTGTGGCCAATCTAACGGAGAAGTCACTCCGACGGTAAGCGGAGGAATAGCCCTTATGCTTTTTCACTGGATTGTATCAGGATCAAATGAGGCAGAAAAGAAATCTGTCCTCAGGGAATTGATACATTGATTGTAGAAGACTTGAACAAGTGCATAGTAAGTACTACCGCCATCGTTTCAAATTCAAATGGACCAACAGTTAGTTCAACAATCCTTTCAGAAATTCAATGCTACGATGATACCAGTGGCTCCATTCTTGTCACTGCTACAGGAGGAACGTTGCCATATTCCTACAATTGGTTTCCATCTGTCTCCACAACTGACACAGCGAATAATCTTTGGTCGGGAACTTATATGGTAATAGTCAAGGATTCTAACAATTGCTACGGGATTACCAAGATTTCACTGTATCAACCTGCTCCATTACAAATAAATATTTATTCAACGAATGCCTCTACCGATAGCACCGCCGATGGAAATGCAGGAAGTATTATTCTTGGGGGTACTCTTCCATATTCATACCTATGGATACCTTCCGGTGATTCAACACCCACTGCTTTGAACCTGTATGCCGGAATTGATACTCTTATTGTGACCGATGCAAATGGTTGCATTGATTCATCGTTTTTTGAAATTGCTACTACCGGATGCCCGAATTTTCACTGTGATCCATATATCGATTTTTCAACAATTCAAACATGTAGTGGTGGGAACATCAGCCAGGTATCTCCGGTCATTAAAGATTTACATGCGGATTTTGGTGCCAATGGTGATCCTGAATCCGACCGATGTGCTTTGAAGAAGCCATGAATTTTTCAGAAATAATTTGAAGCCAGATCATTATAATAATGGTGCCCCAAGACCAGGTAATGGCGTTCTTACAATTCCTGCAGGAACATTTTACGTCGGATATCAATACACTCCGGATGTACCCTGCCAATGGTATTTAAAAGGTCATGATATCATGTGTATGGATGGTTGGCAAGACTTTACCATTAAAGGGAAAAATCCGGATTTTGCTGGAGGGCCGCCCCTTGACAAAAATTAAATATGTTGATTGTCTAAAATTTGGAGCATTTGATCCGATAACAGGAGATCGCAGGTTGAGTTCATATAACAATTGTGGACTGAGAACACATTTACCTTTGTGGGATGAAACAGGAGCGTGTTGGCATGGCAAACTGGTCAACTGCGTAGTAGGTGGCACACCTTGGCATCGTGTTGCAGCTTATATTGGAGAATGTATTGCGATGGTGAATTGCAACAACATGAAAATTGAAAATCTTGAACTTGATGGAAACTCCGACAACATCATTTATGGTGGGCATTATACTGATGGGATTCAATTACCGCATGACGGAATCTTCATTGATCATTCAATAGGTGTAATTATATATAATGCAAATGCGCATCACTTCGGAAGGGAGGGATTAATGATCACGGATTATGTATGCAACCCTAGTCCACCCCCGATTGGAGATTTTCTCGACATTCGTATTGGCAGAAGCAAATTTAACTGGAATGGTCGAAATGGTTTTTCACTGGATGGTGGCCATGGGATAATTGTAAACAATTCAGAATTTAATCACAATGCCGTTGGTCGTCTTGCATCCATGCCCGGTGTAGGAGTGGATGTTGAATGGGAAAACGGAAATTCGCAAAATCGAGAAGTACTAACTCCGGCACAGATCCTGCTATTGAATTTAATGGATGTAGATTTCATTACAATAAAAACGCCGGGATCGAAAATGAAAGCGATCAATCCTATGAAGTTCTTGTTGTTTACCCTTATCAGACAACTCAACCAAATCCTCCTTCAAGATTAGATTTATTTGAAAAAAGGTTCAATTTCAACTATTGTATATCTTGTCGGTTCCGAAAATGGTTATGCCGCAATCCGAATGGAAAAGCATTTACTTTTTCGAGATTGCCATTTTAACGGACAAGTAATGAAAACTTATTTTTCGCCTTTGATTATTGATATAAATGGGGATGAACAGACAGAATTTAAAAACTGCACCTTTAATGGAAATTATACCATGAAAAGCATGAATCATCAAACAGTAAAATGAATGCTCAACACCTGTATGTGGGAACACACAAGGCTGTTAGATGCCAGGGACCAGGGGCTTATTCATATTTCTTATGGAGCTCGAACACTTTTCGAAGGTTGCACTTTCAACAGCAATTATTCAATGCGCCGGGTCTCTTTAGTGGGCATCATGATAGAGGACCTGGTCCGTGGCCGGATACTATGTACTTCTTATGATAAGTTGGAATTGAGAGCTTGTTTCTTAATTCCAATAATGATGGCATGAATACTCAATTATGTGGTGCAGCTTCTTGTTATACTTCACCCGGAGAATTTATTAATACACAAAATAACCGCCAACATAAAATTTTACATCCTTAACGGATATGTGAATAGCCCTACATACTGCCCAAGCTACACAAATTACAGGATTGATTATCATCAACTAACTTGTGAACTATACCCTGCGCCTCCCTCCGGATAAAAATCATATTTTTATTCCAAAAGTCTGCGTGCCGAAATACTTTGATTGTCGTGTAAATCCTGTCTAAATAGATATTGATTGCCAGGATTGTGATGTTAATTGCATCAACTGCAACATCCTTGAAGACGAAGAAACCTGTCCGAATCCGAATCCTTCCCAGAGAAACGTAATAAAACCTATACAAAAGCAAGAGGATGGAAATTTCACCAAATCCTGCTACTCACATCATTCATGTTGGGGGCGCTGAAAGAGGAGAAATAATACAGATTTTGAATGTGTACGGTGCTTGTGTAAAAACGGGAATTATATTTAAATTCACAACAGGACTTCAACATTGAGAGCCTTGCCCCGGAATTTATTTTATTCGGAATTGAAAAAACAAGCTAATATCAAAATTTATTAAACTGGAATAGACAAATGAAAACACTACTGCTTTCTTCTCTGGTTTTATTTATTTTGTAATATCATATATTCCTCAGGCTCCTGCTATCCAATGGAAGAAATGCTTTGGTGGGAGCAATGATGATATAGGTTTTGCGATACGAGAATCACTAACAGGAGGATATTATATTGCCGGGCATACACAATCACATAATGAGATGTATCACCATAATAATGGTTTTGGCAATTTGTGTTGTTTAAAATCGACTACAATGGTAATCTCGGCATTTGGGAAAATCATGGAGGAAGTTTTGGACATGACGCTGCAAATAATATGCAAATCACAGCAGATGGAGGAATAATTATGGTTGGTGAAGCAAGTTCTCAAGATGGAGATGTCATAGGGTTGCATGGTTCGAATTCGGATATTTGGGTTGTCAAAACAGACAGTTCCGGCAATTTATTATGGCAAAAATGCCTTGGTGGCGGGAATGATGTGGTTGGTACTGAAATTAAAGAAACCAAGGATGGTGGATATATTCTCATTGGCAACTGAGAATTCTCTTCAGGCGATGGAGATATTTCATTTTCGCATCGACCTCCGGGATGCCTGGGCTAAAACTGATAAAGCGTTGGGAATTTATTATGGGAAAAACTTTGGGGGATATGATGCTATTTTGGAGTTTCAGTTGTTGAAGGTGACACTAATGAGTTTTAGAGCTTGCGACCGATTCGCAGTCAAATGATAGTTTATTGAACAGCAATCATGGTGGAGAGGATGTATTAATTACTAAACTTGATGCAAATCAAAACATTGTTTGGCAAAAAGTGTTTCGGGGCTCCAATGGCGACGTTCCTGCAAAAATTTATTTTGATTTAAATTCCCGGTTGAATATAGGTGCCACGGCGTTATGATCTAATGACTTTGACATACTCCACTCTTATGGCGCCTACGATGCTCAATATTTTTCACAATTGACTCAACAAATCTAGTTTTGTCACATTGTTTTGGCGGCCCTGCCTATGAAGAATATTTTCAATTTCTCCGACCATTGACAGTGGAACGCTTTTGTGCGGAAGTTCAAACTTTTTGTAAGTCAATTTACTTGCTATAATACATTTTTGGGTGACTTCTTTATTTTAAAATCAAATAGTGCGGGAATGTATGAATGGAATGTTTGTATAGGAGGGTCAGGAAACGATGTTATGCCTACGATGCCATCGAAACAAAGGATGGCAGCTATATTGCGGTTGGATCGACAGAGTCTTCAGATTATGATGTAGTAGGAAACCATGGTGGAAAAGACGTCTGGGTTGTAAACTCTCCCCACCCGGCGTGAATGTTCCTGAACTGGAAGCGGGTGTTTTGATTTTACTGCTTTCTATGAAAATTCCGGAGGTGCAATTCAATTGGAATTTAATGCGGAGTTATACCGGAACTTAAGCTTTCTTTGATCTCACGGGTCGCTAGTATTAAAAGAAAATTTTGATTGCATAGCAGGTATGAATACTTATCGTACTCATCCTTTTCTCCTGCACCGGGGATTTATGTGCTGGGACTTTGGCGGATGCAAAGGGGGGCGATGGTGAAAAAGGTTTTTGTGAATGGGAGGGAAATGATTCTTGTACTCTTCAGATATTTCGTGTACCTCGGTGCACCCTTTGTGTCTAAAATAATCTGGCTTTTAAAAACCTCCTCCAGAAATAAATAAGCCTCATACTTATTTAATGAATTTCTTTTAAATCCACAGAGTTTCACCGAGTACTTCACAGAGGTTTTTATTTACGAGAAAATTTAGAATTCCTGAAGTATTTTATATTTCATTACATTTGGAAAATTCTGAACTATTTCTGAATGCAAAACGATACGATACGTCTTAATAAATGGATTGTGCGAGTGGTTTGTGCTCCAGGCGCGAAATATAATCAGCTATATGGGAATGTGTATATCAACGGAAGACGTGCTCATATTGGTGATGCTGTAAAAATTGGTGATCGTGTGCGTGTGAATGTAACAGAACTTGGAACTCGCGCCAGGGAGAGGATCTTGTTTTATTGCCTTTGAATAAACCGGTCGGCATCACCTCCACTACTGAAGCCGGTGTGCGTGATAACATTGTTCAATTCGTCAATCACAGCAAATTTGATTTCTGATTGGCCGTCTGGATAAGATTCACAGGGATTACCTTTCTCAACAACAATGGAGATATCGTAAATAAGATTTTGCGCGCGGGCAATAAACACGAAAAGAATATGTCGTTAATGTGAATAAACCCCTGACCGATGCTGTTATTCAGGAATGGCAGCAGGTGTACTGATGCTTAAAGAGTTAATGTAAGCAATAGTTTCAGAAGAACTTTTATATCCTGAACCATCTTTATTCATATTTGAATGTAAGATAAATTAAAAGGATGTTAAGTAGCTTTCGAAAATAGTTATAAAACCAAAGAGCGCAACGGTCAACATCATTCAAAGGTTTGTCTCAAAGTAGCTACATGAGATCCTGTTGTTAGAATGCCTAATTTTTAGTGATGATTTGAAGACTCTTCAGTTTGAAAATGTAATTAAAAAACAAAAATCACCTAAAAAAAGATTCTGAACCAAACCAACTTCTTGTCAAAAACCAGAAGGGAAACCAAGACAGGGAATCCTGGTCCAAAAAACAACACAGGCAGAAATACAACTCCTGGATAAAAGAAACCTGAAGACCAGGGAATAAAAATTCCGGAAAACCGGGAAACCGAAAAGGCGGCAGGCGATAAAATAAATTTTTTTTCGCCATTTTTATGACCTCCGGTCGAATACCTGAAATTCTTCTTACGAATCTGAATATTTTTTAATCAATAGTATCCGGTA